>CAYGIZ010000001.1:0-7723 GCA_964350075.1 uncultured Candidatus Saccharibacteria bacterium
GCATACTACATTATTTATGAAAAATATAGAAGGGCAGATAATATACTCAAACTACAATTGCGCTACATTTTTATAGGAACATTCGGATCCACCCTTATCACATTAGTAACAAATCTTGTCCTGCTGTACTTTGGCAATTTTTCCTTCAACTGGCTGGGGCAAATAGGGATTATTTTCATGATTACCTTCATTTTTTACTCAATCACAAAATTAAATCTCTTCCACATCAAACTCATCGCGGTCGAAATAGTCACCTTCAGCCTCTGGATATTCATGCTCGTCCGCGTCCTTCTATCAACCACTCTAAACAGCCTCATCATCGAAGGTAGCGCCTTTGTTGTGACACTCATCATCGGCATCATCCTCATCAGAAGCGTCCTCCGCGAAATAAAACAGAGACAAAAGATCGAGAGTCTTGCTCATGATCTCAAGAAAGCCTACAGTCACATAGAGGAACTGAATGCTGGACAGGTATTGGACTCTGTGCCTCGCTGACCCAAGCCCTCCTGGATCTTCCCCATCACATAATCCCCTTTCTTTTTATATGCATTGTCTCCAAGCTCGGTGCTTGCGGGAATATTTCTATTCAATTCTTCCTGCGTTACAGCCTGTCCGAAATTAATCCTTATTTTATTCTTGCCAAACAACCCGCCAAAGAAGAAATCGGTTACAGACATTCCATAAACTCCGGAAACCGCCACCGGCACTATTGAACAGCCTGTTCTCTCGGCGAGATATGCCATGCCTCCCTTCGCAGGTTGAAGATTTCCGTCTTTCGTGATTCCCCCTTCAGGAAAAATGCAGAAGTTTCCTCCATGAAGAACGACATTGATGTGCGAGGATAGGGATTTTTGATAATCTTTTAGTCCGGTATATGCCGTATACCCGCCCCATAATTTTATGAACCATCCTCCAAAAAGATACTTCCTCCAACCTCTTTCTCTGTAGAATTTCATCTCTTTTGTGGCGTAGAAAATCGGCGAGAAACGGGAAAAGAAAGGCAATGAAGCCGGCACCATGAATGGATCTATTTCACTCGAATGATTACAAGCAAAAATGACAGGCCTAGAAAGACCGTTCAGATTTTCCAGTCCGGAGACTTCCAGCCGTCCGCAAATCACCAATGCCAGTCTTGTCGGCACCCAGATTATTTTCTGAAGAATCAGGGGTATTAAAAAATGGATATTCATATTACATATTCGGCCACTCGTCAATGAGAAGAAGTTTCTCGCCACCAAGCTCTCCCCAAATTTCCTCTGTGATAAATGGCATAAAAGGATGCAGGATTTTTAAAATTATATGCAGAGAATGCAGGAGAAATTGTATTCTGGATGATTTGCTTCCCTCATCTGTGCCGGCGATGACAGCCTTGCTCTCTTCAATTATCTTATCCGCGAATTCATGCCAGACATAGTGATACAGTTTCTCCGCGACTAGATAGAACTTGTGCTCCTCCATTTCTTTTGTGATTTCTGAAACAAGAGCATTCAAATTTTTATTGTATTCCGCGTCTACTTCGGACCAACCCTTGAACGATGGGTCGTAGGAAACCCCGCCGGCAGAAGTCAGAATGAATCTGCTAATATTCCAGAGCTTATTGGCAAAATTTTTGTAGGCTTTGACCTTGTCCTCCCCTACTCTGCTGTCGCTGCCCGGACCCACGCCGACAATGAGCGACATCCTGACGGCGTCCGCTCCGTACTTCGCGATGAGATCGAGAGGGTTAACATTATTGCCCAGAGACTTGCTGATCTTCCTGCCCTGTCCGTCCCGGACCAAGCCGTGGAGGTATACAGTCTTAAAAGGAACCTCGCTCAAAAGATATGTACTCATGAGTATCATGCGAGCAACCCAGAAGAAAAGGATGTCGGAGCCGGTTTCCAGAATCGTCGTGGGATGAAAGTTTTTTAAATCCTCGGTTTTTTCCGGCCAGCCTAGAGTAGAAAAAGTCCAAAGACCGGATGAAAACCAGGTATCAAGAGTATCTTCGTCCTGTTTCCAACCATCACCGACAGGAGGTTCAATGCCGCAAAAAATCTCCTCACCTTTATACCAAACAGGAATCCTATGGCCATACCAGACCTGCCTGGAGATGCACCAGTCCCGCAAATTTTCTATCCAATTGAAATAAATTTTCTCAAAGCGGTCCGGCAAAATGGAAATATCTTTTGAAGCCACGGCCTCTATCATAAGTTTCTTCAGCGTCACCGTCTCTCCGTCTTTCTGGAATTCCTTGTGCACGTCGATAAACCATTGAAGCTTTGGCAATGGCTCAACGATCCCGCCGGTGCGCTCTGCGGTAGCGATATTCTGCTCTATCTCGTCTTCTTTTTCCATGAGTCCCTGCTCATTGAGCCAGGCAACGACCGCCTCTCTGGCTTCAGCCGTTTTTTTGCCTTTTATGGAATCATTGCCAACAGTCATTTTTGCGTATTCATCTATGACCTGCCTCAAAGGAAGATCATGCCTCTGTGCAATTTCCCAATCTATAGAGCTATGAGCCGGAGTCACGCCCAGAGCTCCTGTGCCGAATTCCATTTCCACGGCTTCATCGGCAATGACATTGAGATGAATCTTTTCTCCCGCAAAGACTGCATCATATTTCTTTCCAATATATTCCTTGTATCGTGGATCATCAGGATGAACAGCAATGGCAGTATCGCCGAGCTTTGTTTCGGGCCGGCTCGTAGAAATTGAAATGGGTATATCTTTTGAATATTTGAAAGTATAGAGCTTGCTCTTGCGGGTTTCGTAGACGATCTCATCATCCGAAATTGTGGTCTGTCCCTTGGGATCCCAATTCACCACCCTGTACCCGCGATAGATCAGGCCGTCGTCATACATTTTCTTGAAAGCCGTGCGCACCGCAAAATTTCTTTTTTCATCCAAAGTAAAGGCTTCACGGGACCAATCCACGGATGCCCCCATTTTCTTGATCTGCCCTACGATGATGTCATGACTTTCTTTCGCGAAGGCCTCAATGCGCTTCAGCATTTCCTTCCGTCCGAGGTCGTACCTGCTCTTCTCTTCTTTTTTCTGAATTTCTTTTTCAACTTTTGCCTGCGTGGCAATGGCGGCGTGGTCGGTGCCCGGAAGCCATAACGTCTTCATGCCCTTCATGCGCGCGTAGCGAACCATGATGTCCTCGATCGCGAGCATCAAAGCGCTGCCCATATGGAGGACTCCTGTGACATTTGGAGGAGGTAGGACAATGGAGAACGGCTCTTTATGCCGAGCCGGCAAATTATCCGGATTGAAATATCCGCTGTCTTCCCATTTTTTTGAAATGCGGCTTTCCGTTTCCTCCGGGTTATATGGTTTAAGAAATTTTTCGTTCATTAGAATAGCAGAAGCACGGCCCCCAGCAGTGCCATGTTCTTGGAGAATTGGATTTTCTGCGCGGCTTTTTCTCCCGGATTATCGCTCTTCCAGAATGCATGCATGGTAAAGGTGACTGGCACAAGAAAGATAATGAGCAGGGTGAGAGCAATGTCTGTGTATTGATTGAAAAGAATTCCCAATCCTCCCAGCACGAGCAGAATTCCAGTAGCAATGACGGCAACACCCGGCATTGGAACCTTATTTATTGAAGCGTAAGCAGTGTAGTCTCTATGATCGCTGAAATGATTGATGCCGGACCAGACAAAATAGCCTCCAAAAAGAATCTGTCCAAGAATATGTATTGCGTCTATCATAGTACCCTTATATTACCACTTTTTGCGAGATTTTCAATCATATCTTACATTTTATTTCTTTTATGGGTGGATTGACTAAAAAATACAAGAACCCTTCCTGTCAACTGACAGAAAGGGTTCTAATTCATGGCGTTGGAGGATAGTTACCCTCTAACGTGTGGTCTGGAAATCTAGGAGTCAGATCGATCCCTGGAGTATCCAGATGTTGATCTTTCAGAAGATCTTTATCTAGATTAAGCCTGGCTCTTGTTGTCTGTCTGGAAATATTTTCCAATTCAGGATCCGGATAAAATTGGGCTCTATCCATCCGCCACACCCACCATGCGTGCCAGACTGATATAGGTCCCCTGCCGATCTTAACCGACTCTTTCCATCCGCATTTTTGTCTCTCATAGGGAGGCCCATTTTTACTTCTAGATACTTCGCTCCATGTATTATCACAGACAGCGAATGTCTCTGTTTCCACTCTGCGTATCCACCAACGGAGTTTTCCTGTCGTGCTTTTGAATGATATGGTTTCATCAGGAGCGAGGCGGATTTTGCTGATCCTTCTGATTTTAAAAACAGCATTACATCTCCTACATCTCCTTCCGACTCTTACATAGAGCCTGTGTATTATCCATATTAGGAACACTGCGAGGCAGGAAAACAAGGTTCCCCACCAAAATGAACTTTTCATAAAATCCTTTGGTTACTGGCTATTTTACCAATGGAGCTATATAATGAACGGCTCTTGGTTAAGTATATCAAAAATGACTCTATCTTTCTCCTCCCTGTAGTTGGAACAAAAAAAACAGCATTAGCCGTCTTTTTTGTTCCAGTAATCATAACAGTGTGAGAATTAAAAAACGTTAATTTTCTATTTCCTGGCCTCCTGGTAAAAAATAGATAATAATAGAACAGAAAAAGCAATTTTAGATAAAAATACTATCCCTGGAATAGGAAGGACTGACAGAACAAGTACCCATGATAAATATTTAGCATTGGGAATATGAGGGATGAGCCTTCTTAGAGCAATCCAGTACATTATTACAAGTGCGAGAGAAATAAGTAAAGATATCGCGATCACAATCATAGCCGTGGATATAAGAGGTGTTGTTCCTCCAAATATAAAACCAATAGCAAAAACTGGGGCTGAAATCGCAAAGACAACAGATATGATGGGCATTAATATTGCCGTAAGCCATGCACTTTTTATAAGTAAAGTATTATTATACTTTCTACCTAGAGAAATAGTAGCAATAAGATACATTATAGATATAACTATTGTTAAAACATACAGCAAAATCATCTCTGGTCTAAGAAAAGGCTGGAGCAATTCCAAGAATGTAGTTGGGCTTTTTGCGAACCCATCTGGAATTATAAAATTAGAAAACAAGATAAATATAATAGAAACTACAGAAGCATACACGCCAAGCATTAATTTATTTTTCATAGAGGTGATTATAACATATGACCCTCCAAATGTATGACCCTACAGGGAATCGAACCCTGCTTCCATCCTTGAGAAGGATGTGTCCTAGCCGATAGACGATAGGGCCGCTTACTCAAAATAACCCATAAACTACTTCCTGGCAAGCCACTCTGGTTCCTGTCGCACTAGGAGTTCCCCCGCTTTCTCTGGTTCCGCCAGCAGATTTTTCACCACTCTCTCCATTCTCATGGATTGTGAACCTTTTACGAGTATCACATCACCTTTTGCAACCATCCTTCTCACATACTCTCCTGCTTCGGAGGATGTGTTGAAGGAAATGACATTATCACCCATTCCCTTGGACCTTTGCCCGACAGTAACTACGATTGAAGCGACTTGCCTTGCAAGATCTCCGGCTTTCTTGTGTTCCTCGGAGGAAAACCTGCCGAGCTCCATCATGTCTCCCAGCACGGCAATTTTCCTGCCAATTGTTTCAATGCGGCCTAGAACGAGGAGGGCTTCATGCAGAGCATCTGGAGAAGAATTGTAAGTATCGTCAATGATGATAGTGCTGTTGACTCCAGCAATAATATTCATCCTGCCTTTGGGAGCAATATGGTTTCCAAGTGACTGGATAATATCGGTTAAGACAATACCTCTAGAAATTCCGACTGCAGCTGCTGCAAGGTATGGATAGACCTGCTGTATGCCAAGAACACCTCTTGCTATGACCGGTAGGCTATTACCTGAATAATTCAACTTAAATGACATCCCGATGGGAATCTTCATCCCTTCTCTCTCTTCGTAAATAATATAATCATGAGAAGCGCTGACAGAAGCCGAATGGCGTACGCCGAATGTCAGACATTTCTGCGTCATACCTTCCACCATCCTTCTTACATCTTCATCATCTTCAGAAAGAATAGCCGTTCCGTTTTTCTTCAAGGCCTTAACAAGATAACTTTTTTCCTTTAAAAGATGGTCGCGAGAAGGGAAAAATTCCACATGCACCGGCACCGCGCTGACCTTTGTGATGACGGCCACATCGGGCTTAAGCCATTTGGTAATTTTTTGAATATCTCCGGGATGATCCGCTCCGACTTCGAGGACAAGGCAGTTGGGATAATTTGATCTTAAAAGTATTAGTTCAAGACCATTCAATATATTCTTCAGCCATAGAAAAGGGTTGCTCCAGGCATTGTCGCAACCAAGAATAGTCAGAGGAACGCCAATTTCGCTATTGAAGCTCTTTTCGCTTTTGCGCACACGGGAGACACTGCCGGCTAGAACAGTATATATGGCATCCTTGGCAGAGGTCTTGCCGACACTACCAGTGATGGCAATGATAAAAGGATTATATTTTTTTAATATAAGCCTGGCTTCTGATTCCAATATGGAAACTATTATTTTTTTTAAAAATGATTTCATCGATCGGGTGGTATTTCGTAATAGTTGATCAAAAATTTCGTAAGTTCGATGAACGGATCGGTCAATGTTTCAGAGGCATACTGTGCTCCCTTCGGATAGACATGGTAGAGGAATACTATGTATTTAGGGCTATAGGCTGGGAAATATCCGAAGAAAGAGTGCAGATACCTGTCCCCATAATACCCGCCATTCACCGGATCCGCAATCTGTGCCGTCCCGGTCTTGGCCGCGACGCTGTAGTTCGCCATTTTAACAGCACCCTTTCTCAAGGCCTTATCCACAACTTCTACGAGCATTTTCGTCACTTCTTCGGCGCTTTCTCTCTGCAAAACACGGACACCAGGATCAGAATCGATAGCCTTGATTGATCCGTCTGTATATTCAATTTCCTTTACAATTTTCGGTTTGATGAGAATTCCGCCATTAGCAAGAACAGAAAGGGCGCGTATCGTTGCAATCGGAGAAATGGCGATTCCCTGTCCATATGAAGCTGTGGCCTGTTCGATTTCCCTGCCTGTCTTAAGATTATGTACTCTTCCTTTCTGCTCATTTGGCTGATCAATACCAGTAATGTCTCCCAATCCAAAACTCAAAAGATACCTGCTGAAGTCGTCACTTCCGACTTTCAACGCTACTGTTGCGGCACCAATATTCAGCGATTGGTTTAAAACTTCCTGCATTGACACTACTCCTCTGGCTTTGCCGTCAAAGTTTGATATTTTCTTGCCGTTCAAAGTTAGAAAACCTTTATCATCATATGTACTCTCTGAAGTAATAGCTCCGGAGTCTATTCCAGCTGCAATGGTCAAGGGTTTTATAATCGATCCCATTTCATAAATCCCTTCCACAAGTTGATTGGAAAAAATTCTCGGGTCTTCTACTTCATTAAGTTTATTCAGATCAAAGTCAGGCATATGCGCCATTGCGTATATTTCTCCGGTTTTGGGATCCATGATTATCCCGCCGATAGAGTCTACACTGTAGCGTGTCTTTACTTCAAACAACTTTTTTTCTAAAAAACTTTGCACAGAGGAATCTATGGTGGTTATGATATCGCCTTCCATTCCTTCATCTTTGAAAAAGGTATCACTAATATTAGAAAAAACTTCTGCAAAAAAATTCACATAGGGATTGTTGTTGTTTCTGGAAAGCTCTGTATTATATTCTCGCTCCAGTCCGTATCTCC
>CAYGIZ010000001.1:7733-19636 GCA_964350075.1 uncultured Candidatus Saccharibacteria bacterium
AATTCCATTCCTTCTGCGTCTCCTTAAGGACTTTTTCCAATTCACTCTCCACGGCCGGATCAATCGACGAAATAATATTTCCTTTCCTGCCTTGGTCAAAAATATTCCCGCCTTTCAGGTTAGCAAAAAGTTCTGCGAAGAAATTTATATTTTCCACCTGCCCTATTCTGTTTAATGTACTTTCATAATAGCTCTCAAGACCATATCGTCCCGCAATCTTGTCTTCTTTATCATATCCAACAAGTCCAATCGTGTGCGAGGCCAAAGATCCTCCGGGATAGACTCTCCAGTTTTCCTTGTACACATTAATGCCGGGTATATCCAATTCTCCAATGGAAATCCCGATGCTCTTGTCCATTCTTTTCGCGAGCTCCTCATATTGGTCATCGGGCTTTGACGCTTTCTCCATAAATACATCCCGGTCAAGAGTCACATATTGCGACAGTGCCGCATAGGTCTCATCAGGATTCCCGACGAGCAAAGGATTCATGATCAGTGTATACCCCTCTTTGAGAGTTGCCGCGCTGACTTTGGTACCGTTTTTTGTCTGGAAAAATATAGATCCTCGGTCAAACACCGAATTCACCGGTCTGACATACTGCTTATCAGCCTGCTTGGCATAGTCCTGGCCTCGCACAATCTGGATCATATAAAGCTTGGCAGATATGGCTAGGGCAGCAAGACAAAAAAATCCTAGAAGTATCCGAATTCTTACGACTGAATTTGAATTCATTTGGCTAGAGCGGTCACAGATTTCTTTGATATATATGCGGTCACCTCCGCATCTTTTAGGCCTTTTGAATGTGCCAGCTCAAGAGTAACTGTATTTTTCAGTGTAAAATATTTTGCTTCCAGTTCATTGACACTCATAGATATCTCCGCTGCGGTCTTTGATATTTTTTCCCTCTGGACAACGTTTATGATCGCTTTCTGCAGCAAGAATACGTACGCGCAGGCCGTCAAGAGAATGGACACTACAAGAACAGCAAAAATCCTCTCACGATGTTGATGAGATGCTTTGTATATAGTTGTTATAGCTTTTGCCATGTTATTCTTTTTCTATGATTCTTAATTTTGCACTTCTGGATCTTGGATTATTCTGAACTTCTTCCTCATTCGCTTCTATAGGCTTCTTTGTAATGATTTTTGCCCCTTCCCTTTTTTCGATATAAAAATGTTTGACTATCCGGTCCTCAAGACTGTGGAATGAAATCACCGCCATCCTTCCTCTCTTTGCCAGTCTGTCAAATCCTCTAGCGAGTCCCTGCTTCAAAGTATTCAGTTCATCATTCACCGCGATCCGCAATGCCTGGAATGTCCTCGTTGCCGGATGTATCCTGCCTCTCTTGTACATGGAAGGCACAGCTTCGTTGATGATCTCTACGAGCTCTCCCGTAGTCTCTATCGGTTTCCTCTTTCTGTAGCTCACTATGCCTTTGGCTATTTTTCTTGCGTATCTTTCTTCACCATAACCGAAAATAATATCGGCAATCGTCTCTTCTTCCCAGTTATTCAATATGTACTTGGCAGTCAGGTCGTCCTCGTCAGGCTTCTTGGAAAAGGTCATCAGCAATGGCTCATCATTCTTAAAAGTAAATCCCCTGCCGGATGTTTCGAGCTGGTCGGATGAAAGTCCGAGATCCAGCATTATTCTATTTACTTTGCCGATGCCAAGCTCATCGAGAACTTTGTCTAGGTCGCCGTAGCTGGCCTGCTTGAAGATGACTTTACTTCCCGCCAGATTTTTTTTTGATCTATCGAGAGCCTCGAGATCTTTATCCAGACCAATGACTGTCAGATTGCCTTTTGTCTTTTCCAAAGCATACTTGGCATGACCTCCGCTTCCCAGTGTTCCATCAAGGTAAATATCTCCTTCATGAATATCGAGACCGTCTATTGATTCTTTTAAAAGAACTGACTTGTGAATATGCATTCTATTCAAATAACTTTTCTGCAAGCTTATCCGCTTTGCCCTCAATCTCCATGCGATATGCATTCCATCGATTCTCATCCCAGATTTCCGCCCGATCTCTGACGCCGACGATGACGACATTTCGTCCTAGCTTGGCGCGTCCGATGAGATATTCTGGAATGAGCATGCGTCCTAGAGCATCTACTTCTATTTCCACCGCCCCTCCCAGGAGATAGCGGTTGAAGCTTCTGCTGTCAGACTTAAGCATAGAGGAATCCGTCGATGAGAGCCGCTCCGTGATAGATTCCCAGGATTTTATCGTAAAGATAAATAAGCAGGAATCCAATCCGGTCGTTATGACTACTCGCCTGCCTGTTTCGCGGCGAAACTTTGCCGGAAGAGACAAGCGATTTTTGTCATCAATCACATGTCTGTATTCTCCTATGAGCATATTTTGTGAGATGCTTTGGTAAAAATTAACTCATACCATTTCATCCCACTTAATAGGTATTATATACCACTTTTAAATTTTGCAAGAGAAAAACGTGGGGATAACAGGTGGATAAGGTGGGAATAAAAAAAGAAGTGGTTTTCAAGTTCCACTTCTTTTTTTTAGAAGACTACTCTCTCGGCTTCATAAGCGGAAACATCTGCAGTTCTCGTATCGGCTTGTCAGCAAGTATGGCAAAAAATCTTTCTCCAAATCCAAATCCGCAGGTAGGCGGCATACCGTGCTCGAGCATTTCTACGAATTCCCAATCAGCCATCATGGCTTCCGTATCTCCGGCGTCAATCAATTTCTTCTGTTCGTCGAAGCGTTTTTTTTGATCAATTGGATCGTTCAATTCAGAATACCCTCTTCCGACTTCGCTTCCGGCTATCAGTGGCTGAAACATCTGCACTTTATCAGTTCCGCCAATTCTTTTCGCCAATGGAGCAACAAGCAAAGGATGATTCACAAGAAATGCAGGACCGGAAATATTCTTTCGGCAATGCTTCCAGAGAGTATCTGTAAGCCTCTCTCTATTAGTACCCTCGTATTTCACTCCGAGCTCATCCAGCTTCTTCATCATTTCTCTGTCTGTAGCATTGGAAATATCTATTCTAATCTGCTTCTTTATCTCTTCAGCATAATCAATTCTCTTCCATTCATCCGCAAGATCGAAAGTGTGACCTCTTGTCGTAAATTTTGTCGTGCCAAATGTTTCCTGTGCTATTTTTATATACATCTCTCTCGTCAATTCCATTCCATCCTCAAAGTCGGCAAAAGACCAGTAGAATTCCATATTAGTAAATTCCTGCAAATGCTCTGGGCTTGATCCCTCATTCCTATATACCCTTCCTATTTCAAAAGTTTTTGGGAAACCCGCTGCCATCAGTCTCTTCTGCCAAAGTTCTCCTACTGAAATTCGCAAGTACACATCCAAGTCATAGTCATTATGATGTGTCTTAAACGGCGTTGCTTCAGCGCCTCCCGTCGTGACCTCTAAAGTCGGGGTCTCGACTTCCAAGAAGCCTCTTGATTTCAAAAATTCCCGAGTTACATCCCAAAACTTTGATTTCTTTATTATCAAATCTCTTAATTCCTGATTCATCAGAAGATCGAGGTATCGCTTGCGGTATCTCTCGTCGGTATCCTGGATACCATGCCACTTTTCCGGCAATGGAAGGATGGTCTTTGCTGCAATTGTCCAATTTTTGACCAGAATACTCTGCTCTCCCCTTTCCGTAGTAAAGAATGTGCCTGTGACAGAAATAAAGTCACCGATATCGACAGCGTCTGTGAATAATTTAAAAAGTTTTTCATCGATGACGTCTTTTTTGAAGACTGCCTGGAATCTAGCGCGTCCGTCATTTTTTCCATCGTAGAGAACTGCAAAGAGAATCGCTCCCTGTCCGCGAATTGCCATGATGCGTCCGGCAAGCGATACTTCTTTACCGCTCTTTGCGTACTCATCGAAACTTAATTTAGCATCATAAAAACAAAAAGTCCTGGGAACTCTGGCCGGGTACGGATCCATTCCGGCTTTTTTTAAAAGCTCTAGCTTATTAAGCCTTGTCGCACGAAGTTCCTCTAGTGAAGCCATTATTCAATGCTTATGAGTTTATAAGTTGCCTTTCCTTTAGGAGAAAGGAAGCTGAATTCCTCGCCCTTCTTCTTTCCCATCAAGGCAAGGCCAAATGGAGAAAGGTTGGAGACCTTTCCATGAGCCATATCCGCCTCTTCCGAACCGACAATCTTGTAAGTTCTGACTTCACTCTCTCCCTCCTTCTGTACTTTTACAGTAGAACCGACAACAGCCTTGTCGCCATGCTGATCCCCTACAAGCACCGCGGTCTTGAGAAGATTTTCGATATGATTGATGCGGTCCTCCACTTCGGCCTGCTCCTGGCGTGCTTCATGGTATTCAGCATTTTCAGAAAGGTCCCCAAGTTTTTTGGCATATTCCAGGTTCTCTGCGACCTCCTTCCTTCTCTCTGTTCTCAAGAAATCCAACTCCTTCTTGAATTCCTGAAATTTCTCTTTTGTAAGGTACTGTTGTGCTTCGGGCATAGTAGTAGGCATGTAATTTTTAAATTATTTAATGTGGGCATAATACCATAAATGAACGCTTAATGCAAAGAATGTTAACTACCTACCTAAAATACTCCGGTGTATTCACATTCATCCACTCAAAAACCTCCTTCATCACCGCCACCGCCCCGATCAGGTTATGCACCGATCCCTTTTCTAAGACAACCGCAAAGGCATACTTCGGATTTTTGTATGGAAAAAATCCTGTCACCCACGAGTTCACATTGGCCTTGTCTACTCCAAGCTCCGCTGTTCCCGTCTTCGTCGCTATCTCAACAAAAGGAAAATTCAATGCCTTCCCAGTCCCTTCTACCGCCCCCATTCTCATGCCCTCGTGAATAATATCGAAAGAATTTTGGGAAATAGGCAGATTCGTAATCACTTTTCCAGGTTCATCTTTAATTATTGATGGGTCACGAAGCACTCCTTTGGTTGCGATAGCAGAAACCGCTTTGACAACCTGTATCGGAGAAACTTGAAAACCATATTGTCCTATAGTCGTATGATATGTATTTCCCAATCTCCAGGTCTCTCCATTAAAAGTTTTCTTCTTCCACTCTGGCGAAGGAACGACGCCTTGAGCTCCGCTAAAAAAAGAATTTTCTATTTTTTGTCCAAAACCAAACATATTCGTATACTTATTTATATTCGCTATCCCCAATCCCTTCTGATCTTTGTATCCTCCGCCAAGCGCGTAAAAATAAATGTCTGATGACATGGCAATAGCGCTCCTCATGTCCACCCAGCCCAGGGCTTTCCAGTCTTTGAAGACTGTGGATAATTTTGGATCGTATTCATTGGGAATGGAAATCGATCCTGTACTCAAAATCTTTTTACGCGGATCAATAGTATTTTCCGTCAATGCGCCCAAAGCCATGTAAGGTTTGATGATAGATCCTGGAGCATACAACCCGTCGATCGCGCGGTCGAGAAAAAGCTTATCTTTGCTGTTAAGATATGATTTCACTTTTATAAGATCAGTCTTGGAGGACATAACCTCTGACTCATATTCCGGATAACTAGTAATAGCAATAACTTCTCCGTTTGTGACGTTGATAAGGACTCCCGCCCCACCGGCAAAACCTACTCTTTCAGCTACACCCTGTATAGACGAATACAACTTAGACTGTACGCGAGAGTCAATAGAAAGAATAATATTCTTACCCTGATCCGGCGGCCTGACAACATTTTCTGATTGGACTTTTCCCCTAGCATCGACTTCCACGAGCTTAAGTCCGTTCGCACCTTGGAGGAATTTATCAAAATACTTTTCTGTACCATCGACTCCAATGAAATCTTCCTGATAGTAAAAACCGGCGCTGTCCTTCGACGGATACTGTACATAGCCAAGTACATGAGAAAGACCTGGACTATTTTTATATTTTCTTATGGGGACATTTGCGTCCTCACCAGGAGTATTCCAAGCCAGTTCAACTCCATTCCTATCATATATTAGCCCCCTGGTCGCAAAAAGAGGAGTATGTCTAAGCCTGTTATTCTCACTAAGCAGAGCATAAGTTTCCCCGTTTTTGATCTGCAGTGTCCATGCTCTGGCCGTATAAGTCATAATAAGCAGGATAAGGAATCCTAATGTGACTATCAGGCTAGTCCTGGAAATAGGCTTGTCGAGCCTTCCCTCAAACTGGCTATTATCGAACTCCGGTAGATTCCGCGAGTCAAGAAATATCTCATCTGGATCAATCTGTTTTGCCATATGCGAAAAGATATTTCTTTAGAAAAAAAGCGATAATAAATAAGGAAATGGAGACAATGGTAAACATGTGAGTTAAACCGTATAGAGAATCATAAATTATTCCCCAAGCGATTATCTCATAGTAGGAGTTAAAAATAAAAAGAAAGATAATGGCCGCAGACAACATAAGCCACCAGTATCCCCAAATGATGCATGCGATCATGATCAATCCTGACAATATTCTCATTTTGTTATTTCAACCATTACCCACTTCTGCTCATAAATATTTATCGGCTGGCGAAAAAGCATAGTTGAAAAAGGATGCGATGGTTCAGAGACAATTTCCTCCACGTTTCCCACAAAGCCGTTAGACAGTGACGGGATCATGACCTTGTCACCTTTTTCAACTTTCGTCTCATGGGGCAACGAAACCTCAAATGTTCCGCCTCCCTTGCCGATCGCGGAAGCCTGTATGTTCTCGTCACCTATCAGGACATCGAACTTCTCGCCGGATGAAGAATAGAGTTTGGCTTTGGAAACATTCCCATTGACCTCCGCGATTTCTCCGATGGGAATATTGCCTAGAGCATAGACTCTATCACCCTTCTTTACTCCATGACTCACGCCAATATCGAGAACAAAAACATCATAGGCAGAAAGAGGCGGTTTCTTTAATACCACAGCCAGCACCTTCTCCGACTCATCCGTTCTCCCGAACAATTCCTTCAATTCCTCATTTTCTTTGACCAGATGCACTGCCTGCGCATATCTGGATTCGTTTTCCTGAAGTTTTCTTTGGAGTTCCGCAATTTCCCTATCCCCCGCATCAATGCTCCAAAAAGGCCTAACAAGCATTGTAAAAAATGACGAGAGTGCCTGGGGCGCAAGAAAATATAGGACAAGCAGGATAAAAGCTATGACAAGAATAATTCTTAAGGAAACAGGAAATCTTCTGGATCTTCTGCTAATTAACGGATCGTAATTCATCTTCATTTTGTATTAATACATCCTTATATTTTTCTATGTCTTCGAGTATGATGCCTGTGCCTCTGGCTATAGCCGTCAATGGATCTTCGGCGATGTACACTGGAATTTTCAAGGTCGAAGATAAAAGAGAATCAAGACCCTTGATGAGCGCCCCACCGCCTACCAGATGCACTCCTCTATGCATAACATCGGCCAATATTTCCGGGGGAGTAGTTTCCAGAACCTCCTTCGTCGCTTCTATGAGATTATCGATAGACCCGGCCATGGCTTCTCTGATATCAGAATCTGTGATGACCACCTCTCTTGGCAGTCCTGTGATGAGGTCACGCCCTCGTATCGTTGTCTCCAATGATTCTCCTGGCACTACTGCTCCCGCCGCTATCTTTATATATTCAGCCGTCTTTTCTCCAATTAAAATTTTAAACTCATTTCTAATATATGACATTATATCAGAATTTAGCTTGTCGCCTGCGATCCTCAAATTCTTTGACCTAACTATTCCACCGAGAGAAATCACGGCGATATCAGTCGTGCCTCCTCCGATGTCTATGATCATACTTCCAATTGGCTCAAATATCGGCAGACGTATGCCTATCGCTCCGGCCATCGGTTCTTCTACGATATATACTTCTCTGGCTCCGGCATTTTTTGTAGCGTCTCTTACCGCGCGCACTTCTACGCTTGTGACTCCGGATGGTACGCCAATGACCACTCTCGGTCCAAGCATTTTCTTGGAGTATATTTCTGCTTTCTTGATCAAATATGAAATCATTTCCTCGGTGATTTCAAAGTCAGAGATGACTCCGTCTACCAGAGGTCTAACCGCTACGATATGCGTCGGTGTCCGGCCAAGCATATTTTTTGCCTCGGTCCCGATAGCAAGGACACGTCCGGTTTTCTGATTCACCGCGACGACCGAAGGTTCGTTGACTACAATGCCGTGCCCTCGAACATAGACAATAGTGTTGGCTGTTCCGAGATCAATGCCGATGTCATTGGAGAGATACGGATATATCTTTTTCTTGAGGTCGGTCAAGTTCATGCCCATACCTTAACACAAAAAGGAAGAGGAAAACACTTGACTAGCATGGTTATTTAAAGCTAAAGGTATTGAGAAATTCAGACTCGGATATCTTTTGAACTTCTCCTGTTTTTCTATCTTTTACTTCTATAATATTCTCTGCAATAGTCTTCTCGCTTATCACTATTCTTGTCGGTATTCCGATCAAGTCACTGTCGGCAAATTTCTCTCCAGGGCGAAGGTCTCGGTCATCGTATAGCACCTCAATGCCTTTTTGGGTCAGCTTATTATAAAGTCCATCGGCAGTCTGCTTCGCCTTGCCATCTTTATCATTCAAAAGCACGAGATGGATATGAAAGGGAGCGATTGACATCGGCCAGACAAGTCCTTTATCGTCAGACAATACTTCTGCGACGGTTCCCATCAATCGTCCCGGCCCGATCCCATAGCTTCCCATCACCACAAATTTCTCGCCTCCTCCCTCATCTTTATATTTCAAATTCAATACTTCAGAAAAACGCGTTCCCAAAGAAAATATATTTCCTACTTCTACCGCTTTCCTTTCTAATAGGTCGGATTTATCCAGGCCGAGATCGCCAAGCACCTCATCATTCAATACTTCCTTATTGACAGCAATTTTCTTTTTATCACTTACATATATCACATCCTCTCCGGCTTCCGTCAGCGTCTGAAATTCATGAGAATACTTTGAGAAAGAACCTCCCGAGGCAAATGTCATATATGTCCTGTCGCCAAGGCCTACCTCATTAAAGATATGACTGTAAGCTTCCTTTGCTTTTTCATAAAATTCGTTATGCTCCTTTTCATCTCGTGAAAATGAATACAGGTCTTTCATAAGGAACTCCCGTCCGCGCATGATTCCGCTTTTTGCCCTTGTTTCATTTCTGAATTTCGTCTGAAATTGATAAGTGTATATGGGCAGATCTCTGTATGAATCAACATATTCAGTCATAATGCTTGTCAAAGGCTCTTCGTGGGTAAAACCAAGTCCGACCTCCGCGGTATTCTTCAATTTTGTCTTGAACCAATTATCAACAACAGCATCATCCCATCTATTCGTAGTTTCCCACAATTTCTTATCCTGAAGTGCGGTCATATGCATCTCCTGACCTCCGATCGCATTCATCTCCTTTCTTATTACGTCCACAATCTTATTCAACACTTTTAAGCCAAGAGGAAGCATGGAGTAAACTCCGGCCATTTCCTTGTGAATATACCCGGCGCGGATCAAAAGTTCGGCATTTTTCGCGACCTCATCCTTCGGCGCTTCCTTGCGGGTCTTTGTAAATAGTTTGGATTGTTTCATTGCATTATCGTAGCATGAATCTTATTTCACAAACAGCTTTACCACATCCCTATAAGTCACCACTATCATCAGTAAAATAAGTAGACTGAATCCCAGGGCGTTTATGGCATTCGCCACGACTGGCTTGATCGGTCTTCGTATAACTGCCTCAATAAATACAAATAATATCCTGCCTCCATCCAAAGCCGGGAATGGAACGAGGTTAAGTACACCAAGATTTATAGAAATGAGAGCAGTGAAAAGAAGAAGATATGTGAAGCCCAGACTAGCCGCATCGCCAACCAGTCCGGCAATGCCTATCGGACCAGTAACCGAAGACAAGCTGGAAGTACCTTTGAAAATTCCTGCAACTAAATCATAAATACCAACCGCAACTGCTTTTGTCATGTGAACAGTGAACCTCGCCCCTTCAAAAATTGCCAAGTGAAGCGGGAGCTGTAGTGTCGAGACTTTATCCATGGCAATGCCGATGGCATATTTGCCCTCCACAATTCCTTTTGTGGCGACAATTTCTCTATCATTTATTTTCACACCCTTATCTCCGCTTTCACTGATGTATTTCTGCACATCCTCGATTGAAGTGAAGCCGGATATTTCCTCACCGGCCTTTACTCCGGCTTTTTCCGCTGGCGAGCCAGGTTCTACATAAGTAATTACGACGCGAGGATTTTCCATCCTGTCAGAATATTGAGGGTAGCTGTCAACCGAAGCAGGAACTCCGGATACAAATGCCAGCGAGATGATGATCCATGCGAAGATAAGGTTGAAGAAAACTCCGGCTGCCAGGACCATGACCTGCTGCCATTTTGGTTTATTTACAAAGCTCCGGGAGCTGTCGGGACCGCTGATGGATTCCTCATCCGGATTTTCTCCGAAGATCTTCACATATCCGCCAAATGGAATGATGTTCAGCGAGTATGTCGTCTCTCCTTTCGTCCATTTCAAAAGCCTGGGCCCAAAACCGACGGCGAATTCACTAACCTTGATCCCGCAAGCACGAGCTGAAATAAAATGTCCGAGCTCATGGACAAATATTAGTACTGCCAGGACAATTAGGAATATAATAACGGTCATTAGTTCAGTATTTCTTTTTCCTTCTTTGCGTATAATTCCTCAATTTTCTTATTACCCTCATCCACCAACTTCTGCGCCTCATTCTTATGCCTGAAAACATCATCTTTCCCGAGCGATCCATCCTTCTCTTTGGACTGTAGATCCTTCATGATTTCATCACGTGCAACTCTGACTCTCTTTTTTCCTTCTTCCATTCTTTCTTTGGCAATTTTAACAATCTCTTTTCTTCGCTCTTCAGTAAGCTCGGGAAAGTTTACCCGCAGCCCTTTGTCATCAACAGAAACAGACACACCTAGATTTGCCAAGGTAATGGCTTTTTCTATGTCTTTGGTCTGCGAAACATCCCAAGGCGTGATGCGAATGGTACGTGCGCCTTCGGTCATAACGGAGCCGATTTGAGACAATGGAACAGGAGTTCCATATGATTCCACCTTTACCCCATCGAGGAGTGCCGGGCTGGCCTGGCCTGTCCTGATGCCGGAAAATTCTTTCTTCAACCATTCCTCCGACGCCAGTATTGATTTTTTAAAACTTGAAAAGTCGTATGCCATAGAAACAGTATAGCTCATGCGTACTACAAACTCAATGCCACGAATTCCAAGAGCTGCTTCACCGAAGGCGATCTGTCGAGCATATAGTCCCGGGCCTTCATTATTGCCTGAAGTGCTCTTTTATTTTTCTCAATTCCTTTTTCCGTGACCGCCGCCTCCAAAGCTCCCAAAAATTCCACAGCATAGCTTTTCTGCAATTCTTCGTCGCTTATTTTTTTTGCGATGCCGTCGACGTAAGTAATTTTATCCTTCATGGAAAGCTTTAAAAACTTTTTTGCCTCATCGAGATAATCCTCTTTTTTATGCTCCAGGAGATGAACTCGCGATCTCAATGTTGGAATAAGCACACTATCTGAAGGCATAACAAGAAAAAAATAGCTGTTATGATTCGGCTCCTCAAATATCTTGAGTAAAGCATTCTGTGCCTCGACGGTCATACCATTGCATTCGATTATGAAAATCCTTTTACTATTTTCTGAAAAACTTTTAGACGAATGAATTTCTTTTATCTTTCTGCTTTCGTCTATTGTCAGCGTCTCGTATTTCTCATGAAAAAAATCAGGATTGGCCTTTGTCTGCACCTTGTGCGTATGTTCTAAAGTATGGAGAATGTGCTCTATCTTGGCGCCGACTAGGCAGTAGGCGTGATGGGCTAGTGTTTTTATGGATTCAAAAGTGTGCATATGTATTGACTATCTCTTCGCGATTATACTCTTCTTATATGTCTCCAAATGTTCTAGCGCTATGCCCGTTCCTTTTACAA
>CAYGIZ010000001.1:19736-29789 GCA_964350075.1 uncultured Candidatus Saccharibacteria bacterium
ATACTCTTCTTATATGTCTCCAAATGTTCTAGCGCTATGCCCGTTCCTTTTACAACACAATATAGGGCATCATCGGCAAGCTTTGCCTTTACCCCGGTTCTTCGAAAAACTAGTTCCGGGAAATTACGCAGCATGGAAGTTCCTCCGGTCATGATGATGCCATAATCTATGATATCAGAAGCCAGTTCCGGCGGAGTTTCCTGCAGTACATCTTTCATGGCCTTTACCATATCGCGAAGCTCTTTGGAAATTGCTTTAACTACTTCATTTGTCTTGAGTTCTGTAGAGCGCGGTAGACCTGTAATAAAGTCTCTGCCTTTTATCATCATAGAAAGTTCCTGCTCGAGAGGGATCGCTGAACCAATATTTATTTTTATATCCTCCGCCATCTTGTCTCCGATCGCCAGATTGAAGGTTTTTTTAATATAGTCCGCAATAGCAGCATCGATACGGTTGCCTGCACACTTCACAGAAGTAGAAGCGACAATACCACCAAGCGAGATCACGGCAACATCCGTCGTGCCTCCTCCGATATCCACCACCATGTGTCCTCGCGCTTCATGTATGGGAATGCCCGCGCCGATAGCAGCGAGAATCGGCTCTTTCACGACATAAGCATTCTTTGCTCCAGCTCTAATTGCTGCTTCTATAACCGCGCGTCTCTCTGTAGAAGTAATTCCCGCAGGAACAGAGACCATGACTTCAGGCTTAAAAATATTCCATTTGCCGAGAGCTTTGTCGATGAAGTAGCGCAGCATGGCTTCCGTCACGCGATAGTCGGCGATCACTCCGTCCTTCATCGGACGATACGCGATGATGCTGTCCGGAGTCCTGCCGATCATTTCCTTTGCTTCTGCTCCAACAGCAAGGATTTTTTTGTCCTGCTCGGAAACGGCCACGACAGAAGGCTCATTGAGAACGATTCCTTTTTTTGGAACGAAGACGAGGGTGTTGGCGGTGCCGAGATCTATTCCGATTTTTTGGTTGAAGAAAGACATGGGTATGTAGGGTCATTATATGCTTAGTTTTCCACATTTTCAAATTTGCGATGATATAGCGTATATGCTATACTCTTACTACCATGACTAAATACAAAACAAGCCACAACCCCCTAGCCAACCTTGGCTCCATTATCACAAAGATCCGTGAGGATAAGCGAATGACTCAATCAGATCTGGCAAAAAAAATGGATACGACGCAAAGCGTCATTGCCCGTATTGAAAAGGGTGAACAAAATTTGAGCACAGAAACTCTTTCTAAATTAAGTGAGGCACTCGAACACCCGATTGTCAGCTTTGCTCCACAAGGCACGGTGAACTTCAGGATAGAGGGAGGACGCAAACTTTCCGGAAAGATAAAAGTTAGGACATCTAAAAATGGCGCTCTGGGTGTCATGTGCGCATCTCTTTTAAATAAAGGGGTAACAATGATAAAAAATGCCCCTCGTATAGAGGAAGTATTTAGGATTTCTGAAGTTCTGGAAAGCATCGGGGTGAAAGTAGTGTGGAAAGGAGATGATCTTATCATTACCCCACCGAAAAAATTCCTGATAGAAAACATATCGGATGAATCCAGTGCCGGAACGCGCACAAGAAGCTGCATCATGCTCATAGGCTCTCTCATACATGAATTCAAGAACTTCAAGGTTCCGCAGCCTGGAGGATGCCGGCTGGGATCCAGGACGGTCAAGCCATATTTTTATGCTATAGAAAAACTGGGAGGGAAAATCGAGACCACATCACAGTACTACGAAGTGTCTCACACTGGCCTCACGGCAGGAGATATAGTCATGTATGAGGCTGGTGATACAGTCACAGAAACAGTTCTTATGGCGTCTGCGCGAATTCCCGGCAAGACTACGATAAAATTTGCTTCTGCAAACTATCAAGTACAGGACGTTTGTTTTTACTTGGAGCTTTTAGGCGTACGAGTCGAAGGAATAGGAACATCCACACTGACAGTCCATGGAAAAGAGAATATTGATGTGGATGTGGAATACTATTTAAGTGAGGACCCTATTGAAGCAATGTCGCTGATCGCCGCCGCTATAGTCACTAAGTCCTCTATTACCATTGAGCGGTGTTCAATAGATTTTCTTGAGCTTGAGCTTTTGAAGCTGGAGAAGATGGGACTCAAATACAAAATACTTAAGCGATACAAAGCAGAGAATGGCAGAACAAATTTAGTAGACATAAAAACAGAGCCATCTAATTTAGTGGCTCTTCAGGAAAAAATCCACGCTAACCCATATCCTGCGATCAACATAGATAATCTTCCATTTTTTGCTGTTATTGCAACGCAGGCCGAGGGACAAACTTTCATCCACGACTGGGCATATGAAGAACGCGCCATCTGGTACAAAGAATTGGACAAACTTCGCGCAGAAACACTACTGGCAGATCCGTACCGTTTCTATGTCACCGGACCGACAAAACTTAAAGCAGCAGAAGTTGTGTCTCCTCCGGCACTTCGTCCGTCGGTCATCATACTCATAGCAATGCTCGCAGCCGAGGGAACTTCTATTCTGCGTAATATATACAATATCAACAGAGGCTATGAGGACCTTGCTGATCGGCTAAATAAGCTGGGAGCCAAGATAGAGACATTTAGGGATTTATAGGGTATAAATAACCTATGTTCGTCATCGAAGTCATCCCCATCGCCAAAGGCATCGGCATCCAGAATCTCTCCTACTTCACTTCTAAAATTGTTCCAATTGGAGCGATCGTAACCGTACCATTGAGGAATAAGATGACTCAGGGAATCGTAATTTCCGTTCGTCCAGCCGAGAATATGAAAAGTGAAATAAAAAACGCTAGCTTCGCGCTCAAAAAACTCGACAAAATAAAAAGTACGGAATTCTTTCAACCCTCATTCATCCAGACTGCCCAGGCCTCCGCTGATTATCATGCTGCCAGCCTCGGAGGAATATTGGATATCATTGTCCCTGATTATATTCTAAAAAATACCACCAAGCTCAAAACTTCGAAAATTCCGCAAGCCAAAAAAAATCTTCACGAGAAATATGCAGTGCAAGGCGACGATGATGAAAGATACGCGACTTGGAAAAGCCTGATCCGTCAGGAATTCGCCAGAAAAAAATCCCTTCTCTTTATATATCCCACCATAGAAGAAGCCGAGTACGCGCATACCCTTCTGGAAAAAGGCATAGAAGAATATGCTTTCCTTTTGCACGGCTCGGTTCCATTGAAAAAAATAATTGGAACGTGGAATAAGATCATGAAGGATCCGCATCCAATAGTCATCATCGCCACCGGAGGCTTCCTCTCAATTCCTCGCGAAGATATCGAGACCATAGTAGTAGAAAGAGAGAGCAGCAAATTCTACAAAATTCCCCGACGACCTTTTCCCGATGTCCGCCAGATTGCCGAGACTTTAGCCGAAATGAAAGGCATAAAAATATTCTTAGCTGATAACTTCCTCCGTCTGGAGACTCTTTGGCGGCAAAACGAAGGAGAAATCACCGAAGCCTCTCCATTCAAGTTCCGCTCATTGAGCACTGCGCAGGATCTCCTGGTGGACATGAGGCAATATAAAAAAGCAGGATCGGGATTTAAAATATTTTCAAACGAAGTCGAACAACTTATCAACCGCACCCGCGATGAGAGCGAACACATGCTCATGCTGGCGACACGCAGGGGCACTTCCCCATCAACAGTCTGCGGAGACTGCCAAAATATTGTAACTTGCAATAACTGCAGTTCTCCCGTCGTCCTGCACTCTAATTTTTTCCTCTGCCACCGATGCGGAGAGAGAAGGTCTACGGAGGAATACTGCAAAGTCTGCGGCAGTTGGAAGCTCGGAGCTATCGGCATTGGCATCGATCTTGTTGAAAAGAAAATTCGCGATAAATTCCCCGACATTTCCCTTTTCCGAATTGACTCCGATACAGTCAAAAACGACAAGGAAGCCCATTCGGTCATCCAAAAATATCGCGCAAGGCCAGGCAGCATCCTCCTCGGTACAGAGATGATGATACAGTATATACATGAGAGGGTGGAAAATTCCGCCGTCATCTCCCTCGATTCTCTGTTTGCTCTTCCTGACTTCCGCATTCAGGAAAAAATACTCTCCATGCTTATACGCATGCGAGCCATGACTGCCAGGGATTTCATTGTACAGACCAGAAAATCTGATGAAAGAGTTTTTGAATACGGATTAAAAGGAAACATGAGTGACTTCTATCGCATCTCTGTGGACGAAAGAAAAAAATTTAACTATCCTCCTTTCTCGGTTCTTATAAAACTGACGCTTGAAGGCAAAAAGGACGCGATCGTAAAAGAAATGGAGCAGGTGCAGACAATTCTCGAACCATATGAAGCCGATGTCTTTCCTGCTTTCACCCATACCGTCAAAGGAAACTACGTTCTTCACGGTCTCATCAGGATTCCCAGAGAAAAATGGATTGATCCGGTGCTCGTGGAAAAGCTTCGAAGCCTGCCTCCAAGCGTGACTGTCAAAGTTGACCCGGAGACATTGCTCTAATATAGTGTAGGGGCATGGTAAACATCGTTCAAAACCCAGAACCTGTACTGCGTAAAAAAGCTGAGACAGTGCCGGTATCGGAAATTACTTCTACTAAAATAAGGGAGGTTATTTCTGATATGAAAGAAGTTCTTGCGACTCAAGATGACGGAGTAGCTATCGCTGCTCCGCAGATCGGCGAATCTTTGCGTATATTTCTAGTTTCCGGCACAGTTCTGAAGCTGGCAGATCCGGACTACAGGGGTGACGATTCTGACCTCGTCTTTATAAATCCGGAAATCACCAAGCTCTCACGCAATAAAGACGATGTAGAAGAAGGCTGCCTTTCCATCCGCTGGAAATACGGCAAAGTGAAGCGTTCACAGAAAGCTTCCATCAAAGCTTACGACGAGCATGGTAAACTTTTCGAGAGAGGGGCAAGTGGACTGCTGGCACAGGTTTTCCAGCATGAGACGGATCATTTGGACGGCATCCTTTTTATAGACAAAGCACATGATATCAAAGACATCCCACCAGAAATGTAATATTGGATTGTGGGGCGGACATGAGTACTCCGTCATAACTCTTGAAAAACTTTTTCAAGCTGGTTTTAATATTTCTTTTGTCGTCACTTCTCCCGACAAGCCAAAAGGCAGAAATCTTGTTATGACCGCTCCTCCGGCAAAAAACTGGGCAGTTGAACACAGCATCCCTGTCCTCCAACCAGAAAATTTGAAGGATTTCAAGAGGGAGATAGAGAAATATGAGTGTGATGTGTTTATTGTAATGGCATATGGAAAAATAATTCCGGAAGAAATTTTAAACATTCCCAAAGCCAAGTCTCTGAACATCCATCCTTCCCTTCTGCCAAAATTCCGCGGATCTTGCCCGATAGAATCTGCTATTCTGGCCGATGAAAAAAATACCGGAGTGACGATCATCCGCATGGACAGCGAAATGGATCATGGGCCAATAGTCGCAAAAAAAGAAGTCGTAGTTACTCCATGGCCTCCAACTGCCAATGAACTTGGCAAAATCCTCGTCACTGAAGGCAGTGATCTTCTTGTCTCTATATTGCCTGATTGGATTGAAGGCAAAATTACTGAAATAGAGCAGGATCATACTAAGGCTACTTATACGAAGAAAATTGAAAAAGAAGACGGGCTAATAAATCTGAACGAGGATCCTTATAAAAATTATTTAAAAATCCAAGCATATCAAGGATGGCCCTCTGCGTTTTTTTTCAAGGATGGCATTAGAATAAAAATAACAAAAGCCTCATTCTCAAACGACAAACTTACAATTGAAAAAGTAGTGCCTGAAGGAAAAAAGGAGATGTTATTTGAACCATAAGCCTTTCAATATATTCTTGACCTTTGCTCCCCCTCTTCTGACTAGAGAAATTTTCTTGGATTTTGTTGAGCGGACTTCCCGAAGCATTTCATCCCTGACCATATCGATAGCGCGATACAGATCCTCTTCCTCCGAGCTGGCATAGAGATTCTGATCCTTGGCGGTAATGTGAATTTCAGCCTTAAAAATATCACCTTTCCTGTGGTGGTTCGTAGTCCTGGCAAGCTCAATGTCGCACTGCGCGGTGGAATCATTTGAAAAGAATTTTTGTATGGCTTCGAAGCGCTTGGATGTATAATCAGAAATCGCCTCCGTGAGAGTGATTCCCGAGGTTTTTATATTTATATTCATAGGTTAATTATACCTCAATGGATATTATCTTGCTCGGCGAATGGTGTCCACTTATCATCCTAATAGCCGTGCCAGGATGAATTCCATGACATATCTCGATGATCCTTTTATTGGCCATGTTATTTTCCGCTTTTTCCTTCACGGAAATTTCGTAGTGGTCCTCGGAAATCTTCTTTATTAATTCTCCTTTGGCACCGGCTCTGACCTTCACTTTTATGTACATATTTCCTCTTATCCCAAATATGCCGGGATAGCTCAGCGGTAGAGCCCTCGCCTGTTAAGCGAGTCGTCGTAGGTTCGATCCCTACTCCCGGAGCCAAATTTGACATAATAATTTTTTAGATATACCCTATCTTGGGAATCAACAAATCTAAGCACACAAACATTATGATAATGAAATTCTTACCTCCAGAAGCAGCATTGCGCCTTCTTGATCTAGCGCAGTCCAAAACACCACCTCCCCGAGAAATTACTGAACTTAAAGAACGCATCGAGACAGCGACAAAAACTGCCGAAGTAGCCTCTCAAAAGACCGGACGGATAAACCACATAGCTCTAAAAACTATTGTGCAGATGAAACTGGAACTAGACACCCTTTATGGCAAATGGGCACAGGGTGAATTGAATGACGGAAGCAGGATTATCATTGCACGGAAATAACAGCACCACTCTATGATCCAAAGGCCCGCACTACGTTCTAACCGTAGGCGGGTTTCGTTTACATACATCTTCTAACATCCTCCAACATGCGGAGCAAAGTTGACAATCTTAATTAGATATGATAGAATAATAAAGTTACAGTAAGGAGAATTTTGACAATCCAAACAACCACAACAAAAGGAATGTTATGTATGACGCTAAGAAACTTCCAGAAAATGATATGGAGAAACACTTCAGTGAATCTCTTGATAGTATCAATGGATCATTGAAGTATATTGATAACGTAAATGAGTTCGATGGATATATAATAAAGGAGTCTATCCAAAAAATCATAGATCGTGCGAATTCACTAACCAGCGGAGAGGCCACCGAAATGCTTGAGGGATTAAGACAAGTCATGAATATACTCTCCGCTCGCATCAATGAGGTAGAGATTTTGACAGATATTGTCGCAAATCCAGACTACGTGTCTAAGGTGGCACTAGCAAAAATAATAACCAGCTCTTTATTAGGTTCAAGTTGTAACTTGGCGGAGGTGTTCACACCCCTTGTTCCAGAACATCTTCTACCCGAAGGATGACCAACCTGCCACCCCTACAGGAAACTCCCACTTCCCTGTTGGTCGGCGGGTTTTTCTTTTATATAATCCGTAACTTCCCAATCCTCTCCATACTCAACCTAGCCAATGGATATATCCTATATAGTTCGGTAAATATATAATCTTGGGAGCTGGTGATCGTAAAATCACTAAATCTAAAGCTAAGGGGCCCCGTAAGGGGTCCTTTGTGCGTGTGCATGAAAATTGCCCCATCAAAGTGACGGGGCAATGAAAAGACTACAATCCGAAGAGAAGCTATGGGGTACGAAACGGCAACATTACCCACACAGTTCCATGAATATTATTCTTGTCGTGAAAACGGAATACCGGTCTTTTGGAAGCAGGCTCGTGCAATCTTTCCCACACGAGACACACTTTCGTCTGACCTTCGACAATAGGAACCACTCTCTTTATGCAGGTTTCTTCGTAGAAGAAATCAGCCCAACTTCCGATCTGTGCCAAGGATGGCTTGGCAAGTGACTGAACAAGTGACTCGATCGCATTACATGCAGAAGAAATTATTTCCTTTGGAGGACTGCCGAACAATGGTTCTGATTCGACCACTACCATCTTCACAGCCAGAGGATGGCTTTCACAGGACTCGAGGAGAGCATATGCTTGATCAAGCGCCTCATCGTTCCCATGAGTTCTCCGAGCGAATTGACGTCTCAAACTTGTATCGTCCGATAGGATTGGGGTGTGAAGTGTCAAACTGCTTATATCTAGGATATTTGTACTCATATGAGAGTAAGTAAACAGCAGGAGAGCTTCACTGTCAAATTCCCGGTCTAATGTAGACTAGTTTCTTTTTGATGTCTATCCTTGGTAGAATGAAAGCATGATAAAAACATTTACATGCAAAGAATTGGGCGGAACATGTGATCAGAAATTCTCTGGCGCTACCCTCACCGATATTATTCAACAAGCAATGCATCACATGATGTCTGATGATGTACATAAAGCAAATATCATGGAAATGGAGAAGCGCACTGGCGAGAATCAGGATGAGTGGATGGCACGAATGCAGAGAGAGTTTGATAATCGAGAGTAGGGCAAGAAACTAAAGAAGTTTATTATTCTCTAGTCTTAATATGCCTGATAATTACTGAATTAGCATTGAATACTGTAGCTGTAAGATATTCGCTCAACCTAGCCTGTAGAGCACTTTCGCGTTCTGGTGCTGGCGGAGGTGGGGCGGGTTCAGACGATGGAGGTTGCATTTCGGAAGTAGGAGGTGGTGAAAATTGAGAATCTTCTCTTGGAGGCATCATTTCTGACGAACCTGACCGATAAGGAGAATCTTCAGGTGGACGCATCATGCCATCAGGAGGAGTTCTGTATGCCTCTGGAGGGGGAACTCCCTCAGGCCGATATCTTTCCATATCACCCTCCATTCTTGGAGGCATGCCTTGGCGTCGATCATCTCCTTGACCCTCTCGTTGATCTTCTCTCTTCATATCTTTATTTTTACTCATGTATTCATCAAAGCAGACTCGGAATGGATCCCCTTGTTGACGCGAGGGCTTCCCGCTCATCATCTTTTCATATTCAGCATCGCCAATTTTAGACTTGATACAGCTAACCACTTCAGGAGGCGCTTGCTGGAGCATTTCGGTCCCCTTCCTTCCGCCTTCCCGCATCCTCTCTCGGTCGGCTTCTGGAAGAAGATCGTTATCGACGGAATATTGGTAACAAATTTCCTCATTTTTCGGATCATTGCAGAATGTCTCGCACTCTGCTCCTTTGCATCCGCCAGGCCCCTTTCCGCCAGTCTTTCGTGACCGTGCAGCTTGTTCTGGTGACATAAATCCTGCTGCTTCCGCAAATGAAACGCATTGTTCAAGATTTGAATCTTGTGAGCAGAATTCCTCACATTCCTTCTTTCCTCGACATGGAGGAGGTTTTACTCCTTTTTTTAAGGCCTGCAGCATCTTTTCCGCATCCTCCTTTTCAACTGGAGACATGAAGCCAGCTTCAACTGCGAAATTCATACATATTTCCATATTTTCTGGAGCTCCACAGTATGCATCACAATCCTTCTTATTCTTACAAGGCGGCATCTTTACACCTCTTTTTAGAGCAGCTTGGATCTTCCTAGCCTCTTCAAGTTCTCCTTGTGGCATGAGATTATGCTTTTCCGCAAAACTTACACATTGATCAATATTTTCGACACTTTCACAAAAAGACTCACACTCGCGTCTGCTCTTGCATCCGCCTGGTCCTCCATTTTTCAAGATATTTTCTGCGGCTTTGATTTCAGAATCATCCATAAGGCCATTCTTCTTTGCAAATGTTATACATGCGGACATATTTTCTGATTTATCACAATATAACTTGCAGGATTCTTTATTAGTACAGTTTCCAAGTTCAGCTACGGGAAAAGTGATTTGAGATTGGGCAGAAACCGTTGTACCGAGGATGAAACCTGATATTGCAATCGCAACAGCAATTATGGAAAGCGGGACCATTGTTTTTTGGATCATATTATTCAAAGGGATTAGTTTTAACGTCCTTCAAAGGATTTGTTCTGCCAGCAGGATTCACATCAGGCACCGAACCGACTGTAGGAGCTTCCGAGTATGGGACAGTTAGCGTAGCACCAGTAC
>CAYGIZ010000002.1:0-19650 GCA_964350075.1 uncultured Candidatus Saccharibacteria bacterium
TTATTACCTAAAACATATATTGTGCGACGTAGTCTATTCATGAGTAGGTATTATTCCCTGCTTACTACTACTGGTAGGTGTAATTGATATTCCCCCTTCTCGGCTGTTAAGAACATCGATTATCTCGTTTATTTTTTCTGCCAAGTTGTAGACAGCAAGCCCGTGAATATTATCTATACTTCGTCGATAAAGAATTTCATTATTTATCTTTTGGATCATATAGTTTAGTTAGTTTACCTGTAAATCCTGGTAGATTGATTAGTGACCCCTCGAACAATGTTGCCAACCTACTAAATTCTGTGTACATTTGTTTAGATTCGTATTTTTCTCCTTCGATCAAATAATACATTTTTATAATTTTCACTATTTCCCCCTCCTCATTCAGAATCCAATCAGCGGCCAGCTTAGCATGTGCAATCTTATCTCTCATTTCCTTCAGTTTGCCGAGACCTCTTGGAATATGCTTGTCTACATCAGGATAATATTTTTCAAGAAGTTTCCTGAAAATCCTTTTTCTTAGACTAAAGTTTAACCATGGGTCATCTAGTACTTCACTTTTGAATTTATCACGCTCCGTAGGAGATTCCTTGAAATAGTGATAAGCAATAAAATCTGACATGCCCCATTCAATGAGTGCAAATGAAGAGATACATTCACCCCTCTCTCTAAAAGCCTCAATGAACATTTTGTCTAGTTCTACATTGTCCATGCAGGTATTATACCTCTTAATCGAGTACAGAGTAGCAGGGGATCACTTCCCTATTTTAGAAATCCTAGTGCTTTCCAGATATCATCTTCCTTATAACCATGATTGATTAGGGACTTAAATATAGCCTCACTGATATCTTTTCTGACAGGATCATATACAGTTGAAACAACGCCGTGTACATCATTTTTTTCATATCCTGGTAGACGAATAGCATGATGTGAAGTCCCGCCTTTAGGCTGAGTTACATCTAATCCAAGTGTTTCCGCGGCTTTTATCCAGTCACCTTTCCTTTTTATACTACTGAGCTGTCTCCACAAATTCTTTCTTTGTATTCTTTGCTCAGCCATGGTCAGTCAAATTATGGGAGATTTTATGCGAAACAAAAGTCTCTTTCCCAAGAAACTTTAACTTTGCCTAAATCTGGTTTAGCTTTATCCTCTGATAAGTCACCTATTGGGACATGGAATGCCGTCTTTATGGCCTCGACAGTAGATCTGAGTATTTCTTCCTGGGAAGGGTTTGGATTATATCCTCCCGTTACAATGTTTGGAAATTCCACACATTTAGAAAACCAACCCTCATCGTCAACCTTAAGAGTAAAGTGAAGTTGGCCACCTTTGGCCTCTATTTCTTTTTTCATAACCTCAAAAGACTTTCGGCCATCCTCATCCATAAGTCCTCCGTGGTCTCTCATTCTAAATGGGTTTTTAAACATATTGAGATTATATCATCATTAAGTGTTAACAGATATCCACATTACACCTTGACGTCAAAAAGTCAATATAATTACTTGATTACTGTTTACTTATTCCCCCACTACTCTGTACTCGATTTTTTAATCCGTAACTGCCATCTTTTTATATGATAAATATCCGATATTACACCTACACGCCAGAATGACCATTTTGTAGGTTCATTTGTCAAATCCATTTGCTAGTAACACCTACATGGGTACTCCACAATATCAGGAGAAACCTGTCTGTAGTCGTTTTAAGAAGAGTGTTTGTGACGCATATATTGTGCGACATCATTATAAACAATCGGTGCAGTATAAAGGCTATGTTCCCTATTAGCTGTTTGAGTTGTCAAAGAATATTTGACAAGTGACTATAATTAAAAAAGCAGTGTGCAGTATTTGCACTTTGCAATATGCATATTCTACATAATCCAGTTGTAAAGTATTTCTTTACAACTGAAACTATCGTCAGAATGCGCATATTTTGCATATACTGAGGTTGTTGCAAATAATGCAACTACTACCCTTTCCTTTAGCAAAAGGGACCTCTTGCGAGGCCGCTATTAAATTTTATATAAAATGGCGCACCGTTTCTGATGCGCCATGTGTATGTTTCAGGAGACAATTAAAGGTTTTCCCTACTTCCGCCTGGAATTCCTCCGTCTTCGAGTTTGTCCATCCTTACGATCGTCGGTCTTACCCAGACGGTTTTGGGATGACTTGGATCGTCCCCTTTTCCAGGAGGACGTCTCCAATGACCTTCTCGATAATGAGGTGAGACTTCCACCGTAACACTTCTCAAACCTATCCTGAAGACCATCTTCTCCTTTTCCGTGAGTTTGTATACACTTGCCACGTTACAAACTTCAGCGGCCAAGGTGATTTTATTCGAATGGTTTCTATGAGTCTCAGGTTTTTGTGGTTGCCACCCTTTTGGAGCTGTGACGGATGAAGGTAAACTCTGGAGATACAGGAGTAGACCGAATGTTAGACGAAGAACTTTCTGCATTCCAGGATCTTCCCAGTCTCTCTTCTCAAATTCCCTAGCGAAACCTCCTTCCGAAAAAGCCTCACTTTTAATCATGAGTACTTCGGGAGAAAGGCTGTACAACCTATTAGCAATAATGTTGCCTATCTTCTCGCTCGCATAGGCAAATTCCTTTTTCTCAATTGCCTTTTGGATACGTTCAACTTGGTCTCCTAAAAAAACTTCTTTTTGAGTTTTCAGTTTCTTAGGAAGTGCCAGGATTGACTTTATCTTTCCGTCCCATCTTTTATCTGAGAATTCATCACAGATTAAGATTGAATCAATTTCTTCTCCATCAAGGAGTAGCGGTAAATCAAAGGTGATTAAGAATGACTCAAATGGCCATCGAACCATATCCCAGTTAACATCATCCAAAGTAGTTGCAGCTAGTAAAAGCTGCAGATCTTCGGGTATGTGGTAGATTCTTCGCGATGACTTTGTCCAAGAGGCAACCTGCGCTGCCAGAAGACGCTGTCTAGGGTATGTTTCTGGTTTTGCACCTTGCCATACCGGCATACCAACAAATTTCTCATAATCGAAACCATCGACATGAATTCTGGTTAGATGTTTCCGATATTCTCTCCAGTGTTCAGCTGGACCTTTTGCAATAGCGGAAAAATGAGGGTCATTTAGTTGTGAACTCTTTACTGCTTTATAAAAGCCAGTCAAAAGTTCCAACAGGTGTGAATGTGTCTCGTAGTGCTGGATCAACCTTTCGATCGGTTCCGCAACATTTTGTGGCATTTAAAAGTCCTTTCTGTTTGTGGTTTTCCATTAAGAAACCTACCATTTAATCTTTACAAAGTCAATTTTAAATGTTATGGTATAGCAGATGAACCTTACAATCCCAGTTAGAAACGGCCTTGAACTGCGACGTCGGACAGAAGCTGATGCAGAAGCAGTTTTCCAGGGTATCGATAAAAATCGAGCATACCTCAAGCAATGGCTTCCTTGGCTCGACGATAGCAAGACTGTCGAAGACCTTCGGAAGTACATCCAAAACGATATTGCAGAATTCGAAAAGAAAGAAGGCTGCGATTTCGGAATCTGGTACGAGGGTCAATGGATCGGTGGAATTGGTTTCAGTTCCTTCGGTACCAAGGACAGAAAGACATCCATCGGATACTGGTTATCTGAGGACTTTCAAGGCAAAGGCATCATGACTGATTGTGTCCGTGCCCTTGTCAACTACGGTTTTGAACACTTAAACCTCAATCGTATCGTAATCCGTGCCGCGGCCCGCAATACCAAAAGCCGCGCAATTCCAGAGCGACTTGGTTTCAAGGAAGAAGGTGTACTTCGACAGTCTGAATGGCTCTACGATCATTTCGTCGATTTGGTAATGTATAGCCTCCTTAGAGATGAGTGGAGTTCAAAAAAATAAGCTCAAATCAATCACAGCCTCGCATTCACAGTGCGCGGCTTTTTATTGGCACAATAATATCATAAACAAAAAAGAAAAACCGGGCATTCACCCGGTTTCCCTTTTATTCCCTGCCTAGAGATTAAGCAGCCTTTGACCAACACTTGGCGGAAGCTTTCCATGGCTTTGAACCCTGCTTCTCATAAAGAAACTTCGCATAGGCTACGTTTCCTTCGATCGTGTGGATGTCAAACCCCAGCTTTTCAGCTCTCTCTCCGTGATATCGGGTATTGATCTGCATAACTCCAATATCATCCTTGTCCACCTTTCCCCTCAATGATCTCCCGTTCTTATCGAACTGGCTGAAAGTAGACTCACATCGAGCAATCTCTACAAGAATGGGCGTATCAGCGTATTCTTTTCTTAAATACTCCTCGACAGCCTTTCTATCCTGCAGAACGATCTTTACGATCATTTTTGTCGGAGTGTCCGTGTTTTCCTGCGGTGCAGCTATCGCTACAGCAGTTGATGCACCCGCGCCGTACATGGATGACAAGAGGAATACAACACCTGTAGTAAATTCAATCATAGTAATTTAAAATGAGATAGTTAGTTACAATGACGTAACTGCCTATCTCATATGGGTATATCATAGCATTTTTGAATTGTGATGTCAATAGGTGAAGTTAAAAAATCGTTATTATACGGCTTAAAATAAGGGTTTGTAGACAATGGTATTTGATTTATGTAAAGCAAGCCTCAAACTATTGCCTTTTTTAGCCCTCTGCTATATACTAATTCCACTTATGGCAACAAAAAAAGCAGGAGGGTCAACCAAAAACGGAAGAGATTCCGGACCACAGTATCTTGGAGTCAAGATTAACCACGGAGATGTGGCTAAAATTGGTGATATTATCGTGCGTCAGCGCGGTACAGACGTGCTTGCGGGCAAGAATATAGGAATAGGAAAGGATCATACCCTCTTTGCTCTCAAGGACGGTAGGGTTCAATTTGGTACAAAAAGAAAGGTGCATTTCGACAATTCACTCATGCGAAAGAAAATCGTGCACGTTATTTAGCCTCGATTACTAGATTGAATTTAATAGACTTCCCTGCTCCCTTGACCTCAATGGAGTGATTTCCTACTTCTTTGATTGGATGCTCCACCTGTATAGATGACGGATCTATCTGAAGTCTGGTTTGTTTGAGAATTTCTTCTGCTATGGCTTCACGATGAAGTCCGGCAAAAAGATGTCCTTTTTCATTTGCCTTACCGATGATAGTGATGGTAATGCCGTTGAGTTCAGAAAGATTCTTCAGAAGTAGCTCTTCATGCACTCTCCTTTCTCCCTCAATTTTCATTTTTTCCAGTTCAATCCTCTTAACTGCGTCCGGAGTAGCAGCAATCGCCAACCCTTTTGGGATGAGCATATTTCCTGCGTATCCATCAGAAATTTCCTTTGTTTCATATTTTCTTCCTACTTTCGCTATATCCTTTAACAGTATTATTTTCATGTTTTTTATATTAATCCTCTTTTCTTAAAATTTCAACTGCTCTGTTCATTGCAGCGTCTACCTTCTGCTCTATATCCTTTGCTGTAGGCCTGACCTCCACATCCGGTTTCAGTCCATCCTGTGAAAGATTGTGCCCTTTCGGAGTCAGCCAGCTTGCTATGGTGACCTTGAGAGAAGTTTCGTGAGTAATCGTGATCAGTTCCTGAACCGAACCTTTGCCAAAGGTCTTCGTCCCGACAAGTTTAGCTACTCCGTGTTCCTGAAGTGCACCAGCGAAGATTTCCGATGCCGATGCAGATCCTCCGTCTACAAGAATAATAAGATCCAGGTTTTTATCAAAGATATTGTAACCCTTGCTTCTGTAGATTTTATTCAAATCCTTTCCACCAAAGTCCTCTACAACTATGACTTTTCCGACCGGTAAGAACCAGCTCGCCATATCCCAGGCGGCATCGAGATAGCCTCCCGGATTTCCGCGAAGATCAATAATAAGCTTATGTGATCCAGATTGGATAAATTCCCGCAAGGCATTTTGAAAGAGATGTGCTGCCTGGGCGGTGAAACTGAAAAGTCTGATCACGAATATGCCGTCCTTTCTAAGACCGGTCGAATCCTCCGCCTCTCCAGCAGAAGCTATCGAGCTACCACTCTTGATTTCGGTTTGAATAGTTGGAATATCTATCACTCCTCTCACTATCGTTTTTTCTATTTGCTGGCTGGAACCCTCGCGAATAAAAGTTATTTTTACGGATGTTCCCTTTGGACCCCGGATGAGTTTCACTGCCTTATCAACCGTCATGTCAGCGATTATGACTCCATCAATCTTTATGATTTTATCGCCAGCTTTTACCCCCGCCTGTTCAGCCGGACTATTTTTTAGCGGAGAAACGACTGTGATTATTCCGTCCTTCAAACCAACCTCCATTCCAACCCCCTCAAAATTTCCGGCTATATCGCTCTTGAATATTGCCGATTCCTCTGGAGGAAAGAAGACTGTATAGGGGTCGCCTTGAGAAGCAGTCAAACCCTGTATCGCTCCCCAAATTCTCTTTTGAGAATCCGTCGTTGTGGCCGCTACATATTTTTCACTCAATATTTTCCAGACCTTCCAAAATGGCTCAAACTGATCATCAGTTATATTTATGTCCGAAGGGATAGCAATAGTGCCGGATACCGTGGTGTTCTTCTGCCCTATATATTGTCCGGCAAAAAACACGAAAAGCAGAATAATCAGTCCCCCAATGACTTTTATAGCCTTGTTTTGTTTTGTCCTGTCCATTCTCTATAGTATACTTAACATTATGAAGATATTCAATACTCTAAGCGGTAAAAAAGAGGTATTTGAGCCTCTAAAAAAGGATGCGGTTGGAATATACAACTGCGGACCGACCGTCTATGATACAGTTCATATCGGCAATCTTCGAACCTTCGTCATGTATGATATTGTCCGAAGAGTGTTTGAGTATGAGGGCTATGCAGTGAGCCAAGTTATGAATATCACGGATATCGATGATAAAACTCTCAAACGAAGTAGAGATGAGGGCAGGTCGCTGGATGAAGTCACCCGACACTATGAAAATCTATTTTTGTCCGATCTGCATTCCTTGGGCATACTGATTCCGCATAAAATTCTCCGGGCAAAGGATCATGTAAAAGAAATGATTGATATGATTGCCATTCTTCTAGAGAAAGGTATTGCCTATCCTTCAACGGATGGCATCTATTTCAGCATCGGCATGTTTCCCGAATACGGAAAGATAGCAAATATAAAACTGGACGGGGAGGTTCGTGAAAGAATTGCTAACGACGAATACGAGAAAGAGAATCCTCGAGACTTCGCGCTTTGGAAATTCTGGACAGAAGATGATGGAGACGCAGTCTGGGAGGCTCCATTTGGAAAGGGGCGTCCTGGCTGGCATATAGAATGTTCGGCAATGGCCACCAAGGCTCTCGGCGAAACAATAGATATACATACAGGCGGAGCTGACCTGCTCTTTCCTCATCATACAAATGAGATCGCACAGTCAGAAGTAGCAACGGGAAAGCAGTTTGTGAGGTACTGGATGCATGGAGCCTTTATGAACGTAAATGAGGAGAAGATGGCAAAGTCAAAAGGAAACTTTCTAAAGCTTTCTGACCTGGAGCATGCGGGGATTTCACCCTTAGCTTTTCGTTATTGGTTGCTGACTGCTCATTATAGATCGCCGGTAAATTTTTCTTTGGAGGCAGCGCAAGCAGCGCAAAATGCCTTTATTCGCCTGATTGAAGCTTTTCTTGATTTCTCAACTTCTTCTGTTATGCATGACGATCAGCATCACCATGCGCACTTTGAGCCGATTGATTACAAGGCGGAATTTAAAAAAGTAATTACGGATGATTTCAATATGCCGGAGGCTATCGCATTGATGTGGAAGCTGGTAAAAGACCCTGCGGTGGAACCAACAGACAAGGGCGTGATTCTTCTGGATTTTGATAGAGTACTTGGGCTTGGTTTTGCGGGAATATTAGCGATGGCAAAAGAGGAAGTAAATTCACCTGAAGTAATAGCACTTGCGGATGCCAGAGAAGAAGCAAGAAAGAATAAAGAATGGGATAAGGCAGATGCGTTGAGAAAGGAAATTGAGGATAGGGGCTATGAAGTGAAGGATTTGGAAGGCAGATACAAGCTCAAAAGGAAATAATATCCAGGCCGTGATCCTTTAGACGTATAGATGCCCTTCTATAAACAGTGGCCTTTTGGAATGTCCCTCTTGCAAGAATATGCCTGATATCTCCATCAGCCTCAATTGAAATTATTTCACAATGATACCTGTCTATTTTGGCTGGTCCGTCGAAAAAGTTATCCTGCGCTAATTTCAAAATGGCCTGATCGATGCAGTCGCCGGCATAATAATAATTCAATGTCCTATATTTTTTCCGCATTGCCTGGTCATAGAAAAGACTGGTCTCGATAGATGAAGAATAAACCAGAGCCAGAAGAATTCCGGTCACGGAGAGTGCTAGAGTTAGAGCGATAAATCCTTTCTTCATAATAGTTTAGAGTTAATAATTATGTATACAGAGGAAAATACTCCTGTCATGAGGATGGATAGAAGTGCGATGTAAACTAATATTTCTATAAGCGTGCTTCCTTTCATATAATGTATAAATTATTGCCATCGCAAGCCATGGCTTTCGGCAGGAAACCGATAGATCTTTCAAGAATTAGGCTCGACAAATCGTCCTTCCAAACCTGGAATTCCCTGCCGACTGATCCAACTGCTAGATAAATATATGGAGGACGGTGAACTATTCCATACACTCCTCCCGGAACATCACGGGATAAAGTAGTGCTGGCGAAAATAAAAATCTCATGATTATTCACGGCATTAAATCCTCCGACTGTGCGCCCTAGAGACAAAACATTTTCAAAATATGAAATGATTTTTCCCTCTTGGGTTTCCCAGCCAGTCGGAGAAAATGCATCAGCCTCCGATATGGAGGATGGATTGCGCACGTCTAGGATCCTCATTTGCCCTACATTAGAGGCTGCAACATACGCAATATCTCCTCTTATATAAATGTCATTTACAAGAGTATCTATTTCAAACCCGCCTACATATCTGGGCGCAGATGGCTTGGAAACATCGATGACAGAAAATTCCCTTCCCTCCCACTTCTCTGTGCCAAGGTATATTTGTCCTTTGCTGTAGAAAATTGAGGTTGCTGTTGTAGGAGTCGAAGAGGCATTTGGCGGTGGAAGTTTTAGTGTGCTGATCAGAACCGGCTGATTCCTATTTCTGATATCGATGACCTGGAGATGGTTCGTGGTGCCGGAATTCGCCGCATAGATATAGTGGCCGGCTATTTCCAATGATGAGAGGCCCGGTCCAGTATTTAAAGATGACATAGTAATAGGTAATTCCGGATCCCCCATATCGATAATATAAACATCAGGCATGCTGGCAGTAGCTGAATCAGTAGTGATATATGCTACGCCATTCCGAACCTCGATATCTGTTGGAGGGTTATTGGATATATTGAGGCTTGGAAAATACAAGTCGAAATCATCGGAAAATTCCACCGAACAGCCATCCCTTCCCCATGCAGTAGTGTAATTTGAGAGAAGCATAGTCAGAGGCTCTACAATTATCTCCTCACTATCATTTCCATATTTTTTCTTTGCCTGCAAAGTTGAAGATGATGTATTCGCTAAGGCTAACTCTAAATTCTTCAGCTCCCGTATTGCCTGATAACGCAATTCTTGCATTGTGGCTGACAGAGCAATTGCCGAGGTTAAAAAAAGCGTCATTAGAGAAAAAGCAAGCATCATTTCCATAATTAAAAAGCCGCTCCCTGTTTTGCTATCTGTTGAGGTGGCTTGTGATTTCATATATTGGCAGGATAATTGATAACGCGACGGATCCGACTAGCAATCCCATGGCTATCATCAGTACGGGTTCGATGACTGATGAAAGATGCTTTATCAGATAGTCAATATCCTGCTCATATATGCGGTTTATATGATGAAACATCGAGGAGAGCGTTCCGGATCGCTCACCTATGGATAGCATGTCCGAAACTTCCGATGGAAAAATTGCTTCAAATGACCGCATGCATACTGATAACGGAACTCCACGAAGTACCTCGCTTTTGGAAATTTCTAGAGCTCTTCTGTATGGCTCAAAGGAAATGGCTGCTGCACACTGAACAAGAACAGCCGGTAGGGTTTGTCCGGATTCGAGAAGCATTCCGGCTGATTTGCAATATGAGCAGACAAGGTATTTTTTTAGCACTGTTCCCGCCATGGGTATAATGAGAAGAGACATTTGAACTTTGGACTTAAATTTTATTCTCTTTTGATAGAAGTATGAAAAAATAAAAATAATTATCACTATTATGAATACCATTCCCATTCCATAAGAAGATAGGAGTTCGTAAATTTTCCTAATTATTCTGGTCAATAGTGGGAGTTTGACATTCATACTAGAAAGCAAGGGCAAAATTTTTGGAAATATGTACATGACAAGAAAGAGAGTCATGCCAATAGTCGCTAAGGCAATAACAGTTGGATAGATTAGCACACCCACCATTTTCTTGAGAAGTTCGTCTTTCTTTTCGAGTATTTCTCCAGCCTGCCTCATAGAAAGAGCTAAAATTCCAGATGATTCACCATGAGAGATCATAGAGATGAGTGTCGGGTCAAATTTTACATTTGTCATCATCATGCTTTTTGACAGTGAGATTCCTTTCTCTACCCCATTCCTAATTTTTTCTACTATGGCCACTGAAGACTTCTCCATTCGCATGATGATAGACAGTGTCTCGGAAAGTGATATTCCGACCTCTAGAAGGGCCGCACACCTTTGTACAAATTGTATTTGGCTCTTTTTATTCATGTTCTATTCATGTAAAACTCTTAGAACTTCTTCTTTGGTCGTGATTCCCTTCTCGACTTTCTCCATCCCATCCTCATACATAGTCGACATCCCTGATATTCTGGCATACTTAGAAATTTCTGACATAGAAATTCTGGACATGATATATTTGCGTAGTTCATCATCCACCGTCAGAGTCTCTCCTAGGGTCGTTCTGCCTTTGTACCCTGTATTTCCACAGACTCCGCAACTGAGACCCTTGCACTGCCCGCATACCCGTCTAACCAGACGCTGCGCCACAATGAGCGATATGGTTGAAGCAACAAGATAAGGGTCAACTCCCATATCTATTAATCTCGGGATGGCTCCAATGGCGGAATTTGTATGCAAAGTTGACAATAACAGATGCCCGGTCAGTGAAATATTGACTGCTACTTGTGCTGTTTCTTTATCGCGTATTTCTCCAACCATGATGATGTCCGGATCCTGCCTTATGATAGATCGCAGGCCATTGGCAAAAGTAATTCCGTGCTTCTCCCGGATCTGTATTTGTCTGATGCCCGGCAATGCATATTCAATCGGATCTTCGAGGGTAATAATTGAAGTTTTACCGGTCGAAAGAAGCTTGATCAAAGTATAGAGAGTAGATGTCTTGCCGGATCCTGTCGGTCCTGTTACCAGTATCATACCCTGATGATGCTTTAGGCATTGCAATATCCTACCTTCATCTACCTCGGAGAATCCAAGGCTAGAGAGAGTCGGTTCTCCACTATTTCCGATCAAGAGACGCATCACGGCATTTTCTCCGTAATGCGTAGGTATGATCGATACTCTTATATCACACTCACATATGCCATAAGAGAAATTAAATCTTCCATCCTGCGGGACAAAATGTATGTCTGTTCTAAGTCCAGCCAGTATTTTTACCCTGGCAACCAGCTCTTCATGTATGCCGGCGTGCATAGTGTCTATATATGAGAGCACGCCATCGATCCGGAATCGTACAACAATCCCCTCCGGCGATGGATCGAGGTGTATGTCAGAGGCACCTCGATGGTAGCCGGATAAAAGAAGAGAATCTACTAATTCAACGATGGAATGAATATCACGTAGAGCATTCTCATTTCCATTTATTTTATATAATTTTTCTGTGTCTTTCTCTTGCATCAGGTTAAGCATACAGATGAGAGATAAATTCCTGATAAACTTCTGATAAATTTTCGATAAATTATTTTTTGGATGATACTTATTCTACTTGTGTCCAGAGTAGCCTTTATTGTGTAATACTCAAAATGACCTTGCTATTTGTGAATATTGTGGTATATTCACACCTGGTAAGTTCTTCATGCGTGTGTGTGAAGTTCATAGTCAATGGCAGAAAACCAAATAGCTAATGAATCACAAAAATTACATCCCACTCGGGGCTCCTGCGGCAGGAAAGGGTTATATTCAAAAACGTTTGAGAGGTGAACTTGGAAACTCAATGTTCACGATCAGCACGGGCTCAATGGTCCGCACGAGACTGGAAAATGATCCGGCATTCGCAAAAAAATACCGGCAAGTCGTGGCCTGTGGCGACCTGGTGCCGGACAGCGAAATTGTCACCATGGCGGAAAATGAATATCGCCAGGGACTAGTCCAAGATGTGTCTCTGGTGTATTGGGACGGTGTTTTCCGTACAGGGAATCAATTAGACCTTTTTTTAAAAAAAGGGATTCTCAAACCAGAGGACACCACATGTATTCTTCTCCTTGCCTCGGAGAGCGTCTGTGCCCAGAACAATCGTCATCGGATTGAGAATCTGACTGACGGAGTGCGGATCGATATGAATGCAAAATTCGAGCATCGTTTTCAGGTCTTCAATGAACACAAGGATGCCCTGATCAAGAAAATCAACAAGGTTGGCATCAAATTGATTCAGATCGATGCCAATCGAGCGCTTGTAAATGTAGCGACTGACGTTATCGCTCATGTCAGATCATTTCTTGCCCCCTCAAATACGATGATCGCGGGATCAAATAGCCAGAGCGCCAGAGAAAGAATTCAGTGCGCTGGCTTCCAGCCATGGGTTGATCGGCCTGGGAGTAATACAGCGCGAGCCTTGGCATAATTCACACAGGAAAAAGATGCGGCAGCCCACACGGTTGCCGCTCTTTCTTTTATACAAAACTCCATAAACCCTAGCAATTTGACTAATACCCCCTTTTTATGCTTTACTATACGCTCAAATGGATATACGAAACATCGCTATCATAGCCCACGTGGACCACGGCAAGACTACCCTGACCGATGCCATCATGACCCAGTGCGGTCACGCTGACGAAGGGTCCATGGATTCAAACGCTCTTGAACAGGAGCGCGGCATTACTATTTACGCCAAAAACACTTCTATCACCTATAAGGGCACGAAAATCAACATTGTCGACACTCCAGGTCACGCGGACTTTGGATCCGAGGTTGAGCGAGTTCTCCGATCTATCGATACAGTCCTCCTTGTCGTGGACGCACAGGAAGGTCCTATGCCACAGACGAGATTTGTGCTTAAGAAGTCCCTGGAGCTCGGACTTAAGCCTATTGTTGTTATAAACAAGATTGATAAGCCGGCTGCGAATCCCGATCATGCCCACGAGCAAGTTTTGGAGCTCTTCCTCGAGCTTGGAGCAAATGATACACAGCTGGACTTTCCTACTATCTACGCCATCGGACGACAGGGTGTAGCAATGAAGAAACTGACTGACGAAAGAAAGGATCTCTCACCTCTTCTCGATACAATTCTAGAGCATGTTCCGGCTGCGAATACTAACAAGAGCGCGGAAAATCCCCTAGTCGTCCAAACTTTCAATCTTGGCTATGACAACTTCCTCGGCCGTCTGGCTATCGGAAGAATTTACGATGGAACTATTAAGAATGGGGCCACTGTTTTCGTAAAGACGATTGATGGCAAGACAGTTTCAGGAAAAGTTACGAAGCTTTTTACATTCGAAGGAAAAAAGAGAATTGAAATTCAAGAAGCTTCATCTGGAGACATCGTAACGATTGCAGGATTTCCTCAAATATATATTGGAGAGACTATTACAGATAATGAGGCCACTCCGGCATTGCCTGCTATTAAGATCGATGAGCCTACAATCTCCCTAAACTTCCTAGTCAACAATTCCCCATTCGCAGGACGGGAGGGTAAGTTTGTCACTGGCCGTCAGATCAGAGAAAGACTAGAGAAGGAGCTTGAGGTCAACGTCGGCCTGAAGGTGGATTTTTCTAATAATGAATATTTTCGCGTTTACGGACGAGGCGAATTGCACATTGCTGTTCTTCTGGAAAACATGAGACGCGAAGGATACGAACTACAGGTCTCACAGCCGCAGGTTATTATAAAGGACATTGATGGAGTAAAGAGTGAGCCTTTCGAGGAAGTTACAATTGATACTCCCGAAGGGTATTCAGGAGCTATTATTGAAAAACTGGGCAAGAGAAAGGCATTGATGACTGATATGAAGACAAAAGAAGGCGTCGCTAGAATGCTTTTTGAAATTCCCACTCGAGGACTCCTTGGATACCGTTCGATATTTATGATTGATACTCGAGGTGAAGGAATTTTGGCCAGCCGATTCACTGAATTCAAGCCTTATGCCGGAGAAATCGAGAAGCATGCGACAGGATCCATGACATCCATGATGGCCGGAAAGGCTCTGGCTTTTGCTCTGTGGAATCTACAGGAGAGAGGGCGCATTTTTATTGAGCCGACAACAGAGGTCTATGAAGGAATGGTTATAGGAGATGCATCAAAGGGTGATGATATGGATGTAAACCCATGCAAAGGAAAGGCCATGAGCAATATGCGATCATCTGGGAACGACGAACACATCATGCTTACTCCTGCCTGGAAAATTGACATTGAAAGAGGTCTTGAGACTATGCGAGAGGATGAGTATTTGGAAATTACTCCCATAAACGTGCGATTGCGAAAGAAGTTTTTGACTGATAATGACAGGGCGAAGGCGAAGAGGAAGGATATCTAGTTTTTAAATTCACCTACACTCACCCTCTTAATCGAATACGCCAATCCTCCCATCTTCTCCGCAAGTGTTCTCATGTATGTTCCGCTCGAGCATTTTACCCTCAAACGCACAATCTTGAAGTTGGCGTTTTCAAATTCTACAGCAAAAGCCTTCCACTCTTCTATTATTTCCTCCTGCCTGAATTCTCCATCAACATTCAGTATCTTTTCTATAGAATCTCCTGCAATTTCTACCCCCAGCATTTCTCTTTCACTCAGCTCATCTATTGAATATATTTCTACTTGCTTGATAGGCATTTCTTCAGGCACTTCCTTCATGGCAATTACTTTTGAAGAGTACCTGGGATAACTTTGATCAAATTTCCCTACGAACTTCTGAACATCCGTCTCTATCTTCTCCAAATTTAAGCCATTTATCATTCCCAAAACATCCTGTGTGTCCGTCTTCACTCCAAGTAAAACTTCAATTTCATAAACCTTATCCATTACTAAATACTCCGTTTTCTTTTTACACTCTTCCCCGGTGAGAATTATCAATACTCCCTCTGCCATTGGGTCAAGACGTCCTGCATAGGTCATAGGCACTTTAGCACTGATTCCCTCTTCTTTACGCACTCTCTCCAGCGCCTGAAGTGGTGTCTCACCTATATTCTTGTTTGAAACAATGACTTTTTTCATATCTTTGATACAATAATGCCATGAAACTTCCAACTGATCCATATAAGGGCGTGCGTGACTTCTATCCGTCTGACATGGCGATACAGAAACAAATATTTTCCATCTGGCGCAAGGCAGTTGAAAAATATGGATATGAGGAATACAGTGCATCTGTACTTGAACCAGCGGATCTATACAAAGCAAAGTCTGGTGAGGAGATTGTGAGCAAGCAGACATACACTTTCATCGATCGTGGTGAAAGAGAGGTTACTTTGCGACCGGAAATGACTCCAACAGTCGCTCGAATGGTCGCTGCCAGGAGAAGAGAACTCGTATTCCCTCTTCGGTGGTATTCAATTCCCAATCTTTTTCGCTATGAACAGCCGCAGAGAGGCCGTTTGCGTGAACACTGGCAATTGAATGTCGATATTTTTGGCATTGAGAGCCTTCAGGCAGAGATTGAATTGGTACAAATGGCTTGCGATATCACGCGAGGATATGGATTGAAGAATGAAAACTTCGAGGTCAGGCTGAATAATAGAAAAGTTATGAACTATGTGAGCAAAGATGTTTTTGGCTTGTCTGAAGAGCAGGCTCACAAGGTTTCCAAGCTTATTGATAAAAAAGATAAGGTTTCAGCTGATATTTTTGAGCATGGCATCAAGGAAATAGTCGGCGAAAATACACCGAAACTTCTGACTCTTTTGAATTCAAAAAACTTCGAAGAATTTACAACCTATCTTCCCCAAACAAATGAAGAACACGATGGTTTGAGAGAGATAAAAGATGTAATAGCAGGCTTGGAAAAACTTGGTATTACAAATGTTCGCTTTGATCAGACACTTATGCGCGGTTTTGATTATTATACCGGCATTGTTTTCGAAGTATTCGATATGAATCCGGCAAATCGCAGATCAGTCTTTGGAGGAGGACGATACGACGATCTCCTTTCCCTTTTCGGCGGTGAAAAAGTGCCTGCAGTTGGCTTTGGCGCAGGAGATGTGGTGGCACAGGATTTAATGGAGACATATGGTAATACAGCAAACACCTCTTCACAAGCAAATATAGGAATATGTATAATAGGCGAGCAAAATACAGACTATGCACTCGACGTAGCACAGGCATTAAGAGAAAAAGGCCAAAAAGTATTCGTTGATCTTTCATTTAAAAAAGTTGGAGACCAGATCAATAATGCGGATAAGAGAAAGATACCTAAGATTATCTGTATTGGGGATGAAGAAAAAAATACAGGCAAATATAAGGTTAAGGATTTAGCAACAGGAAATGAGGAGGATCACATTTGATATTGAGACAAAAAATTTCTTTCATGATGTTGGATCCAATGATCCTACAGCCCTTGATATATCCGTCGTCTGCATTCACGACTCGCTAGATGATCAATACAGGAGTTTTCTTGAAAAAGATTTTCCGAGCCTATGGCCGATTCTAGAAAAAGCGGACGTGCTTATAACATGGAATGGGGATCATTTTGATATTCCTCTTTTAAATAAGTATTATTCCGGGGATCTTACAAAAATCAGAAGCATCGATATGATGAGAGAGGCTAGGAACGTCATTGGCCGAAGACTCAAGCTTGATACAGTAGCAGAAGCAACGCTTGGCAGAAAAAAATCAGGAAACGGAACAGAGGCGGTGGAGTGGTGGAATAAGGGAGAGATAGACAAGATCATAAAATACTGCATTGAAGACGTAAAGCTGACAAAAGAACTTTATGACTACGCGGTGGCAAATGGAGGATTTAAATATAAAGACCTGGGCGCAGGCGGAGCAGTTCATGATATCAAACTCAATACTTCCCTTTGGGAGGTCAAGCCTGATCATGCCATGACTTTCACCCTGCCGTTTTAGTGATACAATACTCATATGGAAAATAAATCAAGTGTTTTAAATATTCCGACAGCTATTATTATCGCCGGAGCTATCATTGCCGGATCAGTTATTTATACAATGAAGCCGGCTCCTTCAAATAATCAAGCCGCCGCAGCTGGGTCGCAACAGATGGAAATCAAGCCGGTCACTGACAGCGACCATATTCTGGGAAATCCAAACGCCAAGATAAAGATAGTGGAATATTCAGATCCATCCTGTCCTTTCTGCAAAGTTTTTCATAACACCATGAGAAAGGTGATGAATGAATATGGAAAATCTGGAGACGTGGCCTGGGTCTATCGAAGCTTCCCGATAGATAAGCCTGGTACGCGGTCAGATGGAGGAATTCTTCACCCAAATGCTGGTAAGGAATCACAGGCCATGGAATGCGCAGCTGCGCAGGGTGGCAATGATAAATTCTGGGCGTATACTAATCGCCTTTATGAGGTTACCCCTGCTGTTACATCAGCAAGTCCGAATGGATTAGATATGAAAGAGCTTCCTAAGATTGCTGAATTTGTCGGACTTGATGTTGCAGAATTCAAGACATGTCTGGATAGTGGGAGATATAAGGATAAGGTGGAGGCTTCATATAATGAAGGAATTGCTATAGGAATACAAGGCACTCCATCAAGCATTATCATTACTCCTTCAGGAAAAAATATACCGATAGAGGGCGCACAACCTTATGAGTCGATAAAGCAGACTATAGATGCTCTTCTACAGGCTCCTTAGACCGCACCATTCACACTTCTCGCCACGGCATCCTTCTTCAAGAATCTTGCCACTCCAAACTGAATTAATTAAGGATTGAATTTCCAATTTTACTTTTTCCATATCCGCAATTTCTATCGGCAGAGTAACAGTTGGACATCTTCCCTTTTCATCCGGAGAAACGAATACCAAAGCCGGAGTAATTTTCCTATTCCTCCATCTAGGGTCACTACTTGCAAGAATTTTATAGAATACTAACTGCCTAAAATAATTCCCATCAGCGTCAGTTTTCGTCTCACCTTTGATTGCATTTACAGACATAACTTGTTTGGTTTTATAATCATATATGAACACTTCATTGCCGTTATCAACTATAGCATCGAGCTTGCCATGAAGATTAATACTGGAAAATGGAGACTCAACCCAAGATTCTGTAAAGACAGCTGTATTTTTTGGAATGGAGAAGTGAGGTTCAAGAGATTTTGCTACAGCAGGAATATTCTCGACCAGCTCCTTCTTCGCCGATTCTTTTTCAAGGGTAGGCAAAAATGATTCATTAAAATGTTCAGTAATTTTTTCGTTCAAAATTGTCTCCATGTCTTTTGCACTACGTGATTCCGATTTCCATATTGCAGCCAGAGCCGAGTGCATAGCCGTTCCCTTTTCAGCCGAAGCGCTTGGAGCCTGCGGCATCTTTAATATACTCTGATATATAAATTTATTTGGGCATTCTAGGAAGTGATTCAATGCAGTTACTGATAGTCCTTTCTTAAGAAGAACATCTTTGGCAATGTCTGCGAGTGGAATAAATGAAGATTTCGGTAAGTTGGCATTAACATACAAATCTTCCGCGCCAGCTCTCGGCAATGCCACATGAGATATATGTTCAGGATCAAGTTCATCCAGAAATCTGATGGGAGTGATGATCTTGCCATCTGATTCTTCGATGGCTGTAAGAATGGTTGCATGCTTTCTGGCTCGAGTGATGGCAACGTAGAAAAGCCTTCGAATATCGCGCACGTCGCTGTTTGTAGTTTGTTTTTTTGGCAATACGAATGAGGCTCCTCTGGCTTTGCCGACCCAAGCTTCTTCTGTAGCATAGGGTATAAAAACATAGTCAAATTCCAATCCCTTGCTTCCATGCGCTGTCATGGCCCGTATAGGAAAATCTGGAGCTCCTACAGATATTTTAACTGGTCTTGATTCTGCTGATGTTCGGTATTCAAGTAACTTCCGCATCAATTCCATAGGATCTGAAATGTGTGATTCTCTAGCTAATGACTCAGCTAGTGTTACAATTCCTCTCCAAATATGGACATACGATGGGTCTTTGGCTATCAATGAAATAAAACAGGACTCTTCCGCGGCATGGATGAGAAAGCCTACGGAACTGTCAGATAAAATGCTCCTTTTAATTTTAGAAAGCGCAGGTAATTTATTATCTAACTCCTCAAGATTTCCGCTTGTTAATGCTCTGACTAAAATTGTAGAATCCTCAAACGACAGACTCCATATGCCTGCAATGATAGTCTTTGCCAGCGCGTCGACTTTCGAGGAATCAGAAAGGTATTCTATGAGATTAAAGAAAAGCCTGCCGGCAGGGTGATTGAAGATATCAATACTTCTCTCTGATGAGACTGGAATGTCATGAAGTTCCAGCAGAC
>CAYGIZ010000003.1:0-17448 GCA_964350075.1 uncultured Candidatus Saccharibacteria bacterium
CCCATATATGAAAGCCAAAAATTCTTTTCATAGGAAGTATGAAGCTTCAAATATGTCTTGTTCAGATATTCCAGGAATTGCCTCGAATTTTTCATAATTTGCTATACATTCAACCCCCTTATCTCCTCACTGACCCGGCTAGCCTCCTCCTCCGTCATTCCTATTTCCCTCAAATACTCGGGGTGCTCTTTGATATCCCTGCAGAGGATGACGCCTTTTGCCAATAGATTTTTCTTATGAACATTTGAAAGAGAAAAGAGGCAGGTGAATGGGTGCAAGCGCAACGATTCGATGATATCCTGCAAATTATTTTCTTTTGGGTAATTCCAGCCAAGCATTTTCAGCCCCTTGCATTCTCCGTACTTGATAGCCTGATCAGTGAACTTTGTATTCGTCACGAGCCAGCCTTCGTCCAGCTTTCGCTTTGTCCCGCCGAATTCATAGGCATTTTCATGTAGATCGTCAAATCTTGCTTTGATATACAGCACGACTTTCAGATCTGATTTGAGCAGAAATTCATTGTGGAACTTCGCTTCAACCATTATGAGTTTCTCCCTATTCCACGCCACTACATCAACTTCATGAGCGACACATCCACCGAATACTATCTGGTCCGTCAGGGTTTGATAGCCCCATTCCTGGAAAATCCTGGCCACATATTTTTCAAATGGAAAACCGTCAGGACCAAATTCAGAGAGAGCGCGACGGAGGGAGTATTTTATGGCAACCGGCAAAGAATATTCGTGCAGCAGCTTGAACGCATGACGATATATTTCACCTGTAGTCATCCCATCATGAATTTCTTTGACAACATGAGAAACTATTTTGGCGATTATCTTGTCGCCTCCTCCGGCATTTTTGAGAGAATTTATGAGCTTTTGCTCTTCGAAAAGCTCCTGCTTTCCATCAGCTTTCGTGATGATTATTGGGTGGTTCATGGGATTATTGTAGCATAATCTTATCCCCATTTTTACTACTTGCTATTTTTCTAGGACATGATATCCTTTAAGAACAATCGCCAAACGGCGTCCGAGAAGGCCCCACTTAATTGTGGGGTTTTTGATTTATGCGAATAGGCTCAAATACTTATTTCGGATTTGTTTAAAAATCCCCCTGCCTAGACTGACCAATCTTCGATTAAGTCTCTTGGAACTCAAAAGACGAGGGTGTGAAAGAAGTATTGAACCCTGCACATCGTCAAAAGAATAAGGGAAATAATATGGACTATCTTTTCTAGTCGAAGTAAGAGGGAGACCAATGAAAATATCTTTATTAAATTTTCTGAGAACAAGAACTGGCCTTTCGAATTCCTCATTCTTTCCATCTTCTTCAAAACCAATGTTTAGTCCGATACTGCACCACCATATGTCAGCTTGGCTGAAATCAGGAGTAATTTCTTTTACACTTATCTCAATCTTCTTTTTATGCCAGCCTATCAGATTCTTAGAAAGGTTGTACCGAGGGGATCTGAAGACAATCTCAAGTTTAATCTTATCCGGATCTTCAAAAAATACTGCGTAATAATCCTTATCACATTCAGGAAATAATTTCGGAGAATCATACAATGGATGGATGTTTCTAGGCTTTAGAAATTCTTTCAAAAACTGATCAACATCTTCTCTCTTTTGTACTATAAATGCAAAATGGTTTAGTCCTATATTATCTTCATGGAATTGCACATCCTTCCGATCAGAATCCGCTCCGATAATCCATACATCGCTGACTTTATCAGTGAAACCTATAAAATCTTCACCCTCGGCGATGATAGTATAATTTAGATAAGCAAAAAGTTCCTTATAAAATGGAAAGGATATTTTTGGGTCTTTAATATTGAGTCTGATATGGTAAAAATCCGCTTTCATTACACAATTATACCACCTCCCAAGCATACCTTTCCATCATAAACCACCAGCGACTGCCCCGGGGATATGGTATTCTGCGACTGTGAAAAAGTGACGAATTTTTCGTCATTTATTGCCACCTCCTGGAGGGACTCCCGGTACCGAGAGCGTGCCAAGTATTTTTTGCCAGCTTTAGGCACTCCATCTATCCAATTTATATCTTTCAGCACAATCCTAATTTTCCCATTCGTTATCATTTCCCTATGCGCAACAGTTAGCGTATTTTTCTCCACACTCTTCTCAATCACATAGTACGGACTATCGCTCGGACTCTTACTCGTTATCACAAATCCATGCCTCTCGCCGATGGTATAAAAGAAAGCGCCGTTATGATAGCCTATGACTCGCCCGCCTTCATCCAGCACATCTCCTCTTTTTTCTTCTATGTAATGAGAGAGAAATTCTTTTATATCTATTTTTCCAATAAAGCAAAGTCCTTGACTATCCTTCTTCTCGGCATTCGGTAAGCCAAATTTCTTCGCCAATTTCCTGACTTCCGACTTCTCAATATTACCGACAGGGAAAAGCACATGTTGCAATTGCTCTTTCTTTATTGTCCAGAGGAAATATGATTGATCTTTATTCTGATCCTCACCCATCAATAGATTTCCACCTTCAATCCGGCAATAATGCCCGGTTGCTATATAGTCAGCACCCTGCTGCATCGCCCATTCGTAAAATCCTCCGAATTTTACATGCCTATTGCACATCACATCCGGATTCGGAGTCCTTCCGTCACGGTATTCACTGATCATGTAGTCCACCACTTCATTCTTGTATTCCTTTTCTAAATCCAAAGTAATAAATGGAATGTTTAGTTTTGCACATACCCTCATAGCATCTAGCCGATCCTCTTTCCAAGTGCATTTTATCCATTCAGGCTGCCAGACTTTTATGAAAACTCCAATGACCTCGTAGCCGGCCTTTTTGAGCAAGGCAGCAGAAACAGAGCTGTCCACTCCGCCAGACATTCCGACATATATCTTACCTTGACTTTTCATGGTTTCAATGCTATCATTTCCTGCAGACTGAAGCAACTTATGAAAATGAAGATATATATAAATGATCCGGATATCACTGTAGCAGAGCTCCTGGGATGGATCCTAGTGAGGTCGGGGCATGTCATAACAACCGAAATCTCCACAGCAGATCTGGTGATTACGGAATGGAAAATGAACGGGATCCCCGCTATTGCGATACTGTCGAAGCTGCGACAGTATGACTACAAAAGCAAGTGGATAATCTTTACCAGTAGAGATGGAGATATGAGTCTTCATGAGCACGTTTGCACAAGGCAAAACGCCCAGCTCATTCACAAAATTGACATCCTGGACAACCTAAAAGGGCAGGGAATAATCTAGTTAGCACAAAAAGTAGGGGGCGATAACATCGCCCCCTTTCAGCTTTCTACTTATTCAAATACTTTTCCCGATTAACCACATGCCCCTCATGATCCACTGCATAATGCATCTTTCCGCTCTTGTCGGAAAGATAATAAAGATAATTTGTTTTTGTCGGGTTTAATACGGCTTTTAAAGAATCTAGACCTGGATTGGAAATCGGACCTCTCGGTAACCCGGCATACTTATATGTATTGTAAGGAGAATCAATTTTCGTGTCATCCAACGATACATACCCCGATGTATTGGAGGTTATGTAGACAAGAGGAACATCCACCTGCAGGGGCATTCCCATGTCCAAACGCTTCCAAAGTATTCCAGCAATGATGGCGCGGTCAGTGGTGTTAGCTGCTTCCTTCTCCACGATAGATGCCATGGTAATGATATCCTCAAACTTCCTTCCAGAGAGTTTTATGCTGGAAGAAAAATCATCGAGATGATCAGTAAAAGTCTCACGTAAAGATTTCATTATCTCCTCCGGAGTGGAGTTCGGATAAAAGAAATATGTATCTGGAAAAAGATATCCTTCCGATGACGCAGAAATTTTGGCGAAATACGGAGCATTGAAACCCGGAATATTTTTCAGGAGGATCCAAGTTATATCTCTCGCTGTGCTCCCTTCTGGAATCGTGATCCTTATCCTAGAAAGTCCCTGGTCACCGCTTGCAAGCCTGGAAGCGACAGTCCAGACATTAGCGGGTTCTTTGAATAGATAGTCGCCAGCGGACATTCTTCCGCGATCATGAAAAACTATTGCGATAGCCTTGAATAGAAATGGTGATAAGATGACATTTTTTTGATAAAGAATTGTAGAGACGCGCGATAAAGAAATATTTTTGGGAATATGAATCGTGTCTCCAGCCGGAAAATCCTCCGGAGGCCATGAAGCGATCGCAGTCATAATAGCGACAGACAATATGAAAAGCCCGCAAATTTTCGGAATAAAATAACGCATCAGACTGGAAGATTGGCTGGGGCTTCGCCCTTTTTGGATGGTACTCTACTAATAGAGGGGGTGGCAGCAACAGAGCCAGGAAAATGATATACGGTAGCCAGTTCCTCGGAATTCATGACTATCGGAGTATCATCCCATGGCGTATAGAAAAATGAGCGCATCTTATAAGCCATGATTCCCCATTTTGCGTATTTATCTCGGCGAATATCATTAAAATCTTTCCATGGCGCATCCAATGTCACAGTCCATTTCTGTTTTGGTTTGAAGCCGTTCAGATGCTCAGTGTTGAAATTTTTGAAAAATGAAATGCATCCTCCTATGCCGAAAGGCGTATCAAAAGATTCCTTTTTCGCAATGTAAAGCGCTCTTATGCCGACGTCAAAAGCCAACTTCGTAATGCTACGTGAGAGTGCCTCCACCTTAAACTTTTCCACATCACTCATAGTAGGAAGGATATAGCTGTCACTCGCCTCCCCGTCTCCGACTTTCGCTTTTCTTGATTTCGGATCGCGGCTCATCAATTTATTTATCTCGCTTTCCGCCGCGTCCTTCCATGCATCAGTCTTTTTGAAGAGATGCCCTTTTTTCTTCTGCTCCTCCTTGTGTGCACGGATGAGTATCTGTATCCAGATCTGCTGATTCGGACCTACGCTTCCAAGGAACTCCAATCCTGGTACAAGTGGATCTATCTTGAATTCCTCTTTCGGATCTTTGTCTAAGCCATAATCAACATAGGTCTTTATGGGGTAAGCCATATTTTTGTTTGTAAATTCAAATTCCGCCGCCCAGACCTTCATCGTTTTCGGATCATACTTCATGCTCTTGGTATAGTCTTCTACTTCATTGACTTCAATGCCCGGAAACTGGGCGTAAAGGGCGGACATAGCTCCAATTTTTCTCCTATCCTCTGTCCATATGAAAAATTTTACCTTGCCTTCGATCGATACTAGCTCGAGAGAATACCAAGGACGCGTTTCACCTTTCCAGTACCTGTTAAACCACTGGCCGTCGGAAGTATTGTGGAAAGCATGAAGGAGTAGATCCATCGCCTTAGGTGACTTCATTGTTTCTTTTGGAAGTTTGATTTCTAAAACGGTGTACTTGAGGTTCAGAAAATTATAGGAACGGACATAATTGACCCATAATGGCCAGAATATGACGAAAAGAAGAATTGCAAGGACGGGTAGGGAAAGGGATATGGCAATAGCAGCCACGTCCGGCAGGAGTGTGTATTGAAACTGTTCGTATAGATAGGGTAAGTATTCACCGAAACGGATCATACCCAATATTATACCACAGGACTATATCTTCCTTCTTTATCTCTCCTAAAATACTTCTGATTCTGCAGATTGACCATGATAGTGTTCTCTTTCACATATCGTTCCTTGAGGACTTTGTCTACTATTTCTTCTTTTGTCAGAGGACCGTGTTTGTCCAAGACCTTGGCAATGACATCTTTGACCACCCCAGACATATATCCCCATTCAGCAAGTGCATAGAGGCCTCTTCCAACGAGTACAAATCGCGGATCTTTTATGAGCTCATTGTGCGTAGTTGCGACATGGGCTTTCTTTTTGAAAATAGTGCTGATCTGCTTCGCCACCTCTTTAAAATGTATAGGCGAACCATGCTTGCGGATAACCAGGAAAGCATAGTCTCTCATCCCCTTAGTTCTGATGTTTGGAGAGCTTGCCATACCCCATTCTCCTATAGCGTTCTTGTCAACGGACTTTGAAAGAGAGAGCCATCTCCTGACGATCTCCTGATTCTTGTATTTTTCGGAAACTCCTTCCAAGTGCTCCAGGAATTTATTGACCATCTCTGATTCCGGCAAAAGATCCTTGTCGTTCAATCCTGTGTAGAGCTTACGAAGAGATTCCTCTACTTGTTTGGCCAATGCTTCGTTCACATGCCATCGGTGCTTGAAGTCTTCATCCTCCTTTTTCTTCTTGAAGCTGTCTCCGATGACGAGAAGGAAATTGATGTGATTTTGAAGAGATTTGTCTTTGGATAGAGAGCCTAGGAAATCTTCTTCTACTACGATTCCACCCAGGGAATGAATCAGATTTTCCAGTTCGGAAAAGACCGTCTTTTCGGACTTATATGCGTCGGATTTGCGTATGTTGGCTATTGCGTAATTTTCTATTTGTCGAACACGTTCCCTAGTGATGCCGTAGATCTTTCCGATAGCATCAAGAGTCATCTTGTCAGTGCTCTTGCCCAAGCCGTATCGACTGACGATGACATCGCGAGCTCTGTCAGGTAGGACAGACAAAAGATTTTTTGTCGATTGCTTTGGCTTGAAAGTTATAGTGGCCATATGTATGTAAGTTTTATCACCTTATTGTATTTAAGTCAAATATGTGACTTAAATAACGATATTTATTAGCTTTCCTTTCACGATGATGACCTTTTTTATTTCCTTACCTTCGATCCACTTCATTACCTCCGGTAGACTCATGGCCGTACTTTTCATCTTATCTTCGGAGATCTCTGGAGTAGTCTCGAAGTTGGCTCTAACCTTGCCATTAACCTGCACCATGATTCGTGCTATCGATTCCGCAATTTTATCTGGATCAAATGTAGGCCAAACAGAAAGGAAGACAGATTTTTTATTGCCCATAGACCTCCAAATCTCCTCGCAGACATGCGGAGCGAATGGAGCCAAGAGCTGAATGAGAGTAGAGTAATTATTTCTGGAAACACCTTCCTGCTTTTCAAATTCATTCGTCATGATCATCAGAGAACTAATTGCCGTATTGAATTTCATTTCTTCTATGTCTTCTGATACTTTTTTTATTGTTTTATTTACCAACACTTCATTTTCGCCTGCATTCGGCTGGATTTTTTGCTGGAGATTCCAGACTTTTTCGATAAAACGGCGAGTTCCAACGATTCCATTCTCATCCCAGGAAATGTGTTGATCGAACGGGCCCATGAACATCTCATAAACTCGCAACGCGTCTGCTCCTACAGTCTTCACTATGCTATCTGGATTGACAACATTGCCTATAGACTTGGACATTTTCACTCCCCCTGCAGCGAGAATCAATCCATGGGAAGTTCTTTTTTGATATGGCTCGCTAGTAGAAACACAACCTAGATCAAAAAGGAATTTGTGCCAAAAGCGCGAATACAAAAGATGCAGAGTGGTATGCTCCATTCCTCCATTGTACCAGTCGACGGGTGTCCAGTATTTCAAATTCTTCTCGCCGGCAAAAGCTTTTTTATTTTTTGGATCTGTATAGCGCAGGTAGTACCAACTGGAACCAGCCCAATTCGGCATTGTATCCGTCTCTCTTCGCGCTTTGCCTCTGCAATTCGGGCATTTTGTATTTACCCATTTGGAAATAGCGGCCAGAGGGGATTCTCCGGTTTCAGTCGGCCTGTAGTTTTTTACTTTTGGCAGTTTGAGAGGCAGTTCTTTTTCCGGCAAAGGTACTATCCCGCATTTATCGCAGTGCACCACAGGTATCGGCTCTCCCCAGTATCGCTGGCGAGAGAATATCCAGTCGCGAAGCTTGTATTTAGTTACTGCTTTACCGTATTTTGAAGTCATCTCTTTCTTATCTTCCAGTACAATCTCTTTTATCGGCAATCCGTATTTTTTTGCGAAATCAGCATCCCTCTCATCATGCGCCGGCACTGCCATGATGGCACCTGTACCATAGTCTGCGAGGACATAATCAGCAATCCAGACTGGAATTTCCTCCTTTGTTGCTGGATTGATAGCCTTAACCCCTTTTAATTCAATCCCTTCTCCTTCTTTTATGACAATACCCTTTGCTAATTCGTGCCCTGTAGACAAGACTATAAATGTAACGCCAAAGAGAGTATCCGGCCTAGTAGTAAAGATTTTAATTTTCTTGTCAGAATTCGCAATGTGGAAATCAATCTCTGCTCCTTCGCTCTTACCGATCCAATTCCTCTGCTGTATTTTTATTTTTTCCAGGAAGTCCACGCTATCGAGATCTTTGTCCAGGCGGTCAGCGTACTTGGTAATGGCGAGCATCCACTGCTCTTTTTCTTTTTGTACGACGGGTGTACCGCAACGTTCGCAATTTCCATCTATCACTTCCTCATTTGCCAGACCGATAAGGTCCTTTGGACACCAGTTGATGGCCATTTTTTTCTTGTAGGCTAATCCCTTTTTCAAAAGCTGCAAAAAGATCCATTGTGTCCATTTATAATATGTGGGGTCGGAGGTATTAACCTCCCTAGACCAGTCAAAGGAGAAACCCAGAGCCTTGAGCTGCTTGCGGAAAGTATCCGTATTATTTTTTGTGACTACAGCAGGTTGAATCCCCGTTTTTATTGCATAATTTTCCGTCGGCAAGCCGAAAGCATCCCAGCCGATTGGATAAAGTACATTCCATCCTTCCATTCTTCGCTTGTGAGAAATGATATCCATGGCAGTATTGCTTCTGATATGCCCGACGTGCAGGCCGTCTCCGGACGGATAGGGAAATTCAATAAGACCATAGAATTTTTTCTTCTTGACATCCTCACTAGCGCGGAAAATCTTCTTCGACTCCCAATATTTCTGCCATTTCTTTTCTATATCCGCGTGATTGTAGGGCTTCATAGTATGGACATAATACAATGGAATGGGGGGATTTGGAAGAGGTTTAATTAATTTGACAGGAGCAATCCGCTTGATATACTTATATCATAATTGGCGTTAGCCACCCGAGGACTCCACATCAGTGGAGTCCGATTCGTTTTCCAGAAGACCATTTGCTTCATTTCTGATTTTCTTGAAGGTTTCCTCATTAATTGTTACCAGTCTTCTAATAAGCCTTTTAGAACTCAACAATCTCAGTTGTGATAAAAGAATGCTGGCAGTTTCCTTATCATCGAATGAATATTTGAAATAAAATTTATTTTCCTTAATTTGGGTGCTTAAAAGAATCGGAGAATTGTGCTCCTCAATGTAACTTTTTAATTCATGCCATTTTCGATAATCTTTATCCACCCCCCAAGCATACACACCCGAGATAAATTCCTGATAAATTTTTAATAAATTATCTATAAACTTTTGAGTACACAATAGAAAGACCCATTGTGTAAATGGTTTCTTTTGTGTTGTGTTAAGCTAAATTCTAAACTCCACTACATCCCCATCTTTCACTACATACTCCTTCCCTTCTGTCCTGGTCAACCCTCCCTCTAAAAGCTTGTTCCAGGCTATTACTTCCGCGCGTATGAACTTATCCTTGAAATCTCCATGTATGGCAGTTCCTGCTTCTGGAGCTGTCCAGCCCTTCACAATTGTCCATGCCCTAGTCTCATCTGGACCGGTCGTAAAATACGTAATGAGATTCAGTAATTCATATCCCTTCTTTATCAAATTATCTATTCCGTCATCCTTTGCCCCCAAACCTTCGCGAAACTCTTTTTTTTCTTTTTCATCGATATCCTTGAGTTCCTGTTCTATGCCAGCATCTACAATGACCCATTTTGCGCCTTCTTTATCGAAGAAATCAACTAGAGCCTTGAATCTTTCATCCTTAATCTCATCTAAATTTTTTGAGCCTGCCTTTTTATTCAAAACATACATGAAAGGCTTAGAAGTAAGGAGGTGCAGTGATTTCAGGAACGGCTTTTCAAATTCATCGACCTCGACGCTCGATGCCATTTTGCCAGCCTGCAATGCCTCCTTGAGTTTTTCCACGAGTTTTCCCTCCAGAATCGCCTCTTTTTTTCCAGCCTTGATATCACGACCAAGATTGACCAGCCTCTTTGAAACAGTGTCTAGATCAGCCAGAATAAGTTCTAGATTTATGACTTCAATATCCTTCAGTGGATTTATTTTTCCATCAACATGGATAATATTATCGTCTTCAAAAATTCTCACGACTTCCGCAATAGCATCAGTTTCGCGAATATTTGATAAAAACTGATTACCCAGTCCTTCACCGGCCGAAGCGCCTTTCACCAGTCCGGCAATGTCTACGAATTCTATCGCAGCCGGAATAGTCTTCGCTGACTTGGAAAATTCCGACAATTTCCAAAGCCTTTCATCTGGCACAGCCACAACACCCACGGATGGGTCGATCGTAGCAAATGGATAGTTGGCTACAAGCACGCTCTTTTTCGTAAGAGCATTGAACAGAGTGGATTTTCCCACATTCGGCAGGCCGACGATTCCTATTGATAGCGACATGTTTGTAGTTAATTTATTTAAGCCAAATTGCTTTTGGAATCCCAGATTGCAATATTATACCCTTCAATGTTCTTGGCTTAATACTATCACTGCCATGAAAAGGTACGCATACTTGCCGTGCTTTTCCTTCATATGAACCAACATAATAATGATGACTGCCACGTATATGGTTCAGCTGAAAATGATATTTTTTTAGAAAATCAACCGCATCCCTGTATGTCCAGTTCATCAATCCTCTCATGTGTTTTACTCTTAAAGACTCTAGACCAGCTGCCTGCCAAACGTAGCAACCTCATATGGAGATTTTATAGGCTCATTTTTATTTAACTTCCTCCAAAGTTCTTCATATTCATCATCAGCTTTTTGATTTAGTACTATTGGGCGAAGGCTGGCTTTTTTTGCTGACTCAATATACCCCTTGATTGCATCGAATAAGGTGAAGAGGGCGGTTTCTTTTGTAGAACCATCTACTACAATGTTAAGTTCAAGACCGACAGCATGAAAGCTATCATTTTCCTTGAAAACTATGTATCTGACTGAACCTTTTTGAAAAGTATTTACTCGATTCTTCATAATTAAAGCATATCATATTTCTTATCTTTTTCAACTAAACTAACCTCTCGCTGCCTTTTTTATATGTCATTAAAGGCAGGCGATTCCATTCATTCAGAACAGAAGTAATAAATTTCCAAGCTGACAGCACTTCATCTGTGCTGGTAAAGAGAGTTTGATCACCGGTAATAGCATCATAAAGAACTCTCTCGTATGCATCTGGCAATTCCTGGAAAGCAAGCGAATCGCTGTACTTGAACTTCATAGTCTTCGGCTCGACCTTCATGCCGAAGCCAGGCGTCTTGACGAAGAATTTTATTTTAATCCCTTCGTCCGGCTGGATCCTGAAAGTCAGGATGTTTTGATTTTCCGTATCGGATTTGAAATATATATTGATTTCTGATTTGCTTTCTGACATGGCTTTTCCGCTTTCCAGATAGAACGGAACATTTTTCCAGCGTGGAGAATCTATATATGTTTCCAGACGAAAATATGTTTCAGTCTGGCTGTTTCTCTTCACTCCTTTCTCACCAGCATATCCTTCATATTGTCCTCTGACCGCCACCTCTGATAACTTTTTTATATTAAGTGGCTTGATCTTCGCTAGGAGCTTTGCCCTCTGTCTGCGTACCGAGGAGGCGTCCAGCTTCTCCGGAGGTTCCATGGCGATGAGCGCGAGCATTTGCAGGATATGGTTCTGTCCGACATCTTTGAGAGCACCGACATCATCGTAAAATCCCCCCCGCCCATCTATTCCCGACTTCTCCATCAGCTTTATATGCACAGCCTCGATATGTTGTGAATTCCAGAGGGGTTCGAATATGGTATTGGAAAATCGGAATGCCAGAATATTCTGCAAGGCCTCTTTGGCCAAATAGTGATCAATACGGAAAATCTGCTTTTCATCAAAAAGTTCGCCAAGCCTCTTGTCCAGTTTGCGGGCGGTTTCTATATCATTGCCGAAAGGCTTCTCCACGAGGACTCTGGTCCAACCTTCTTCACCGACGCATGGAATAGTCAATCCAGACTTGGAAAGGTGTTCGAGAATAGTTTCATAGAATGAAGGGGCAACTGCCAGGTGAAAAAGTTTGTTAGAACACTGATGAAAGCCGTCATCTAGAATCTTCAGTCTCATAGAAAGGTTAGCGTATGAAGAAGGCGTATCAAAAAGCCCCTGCTCGTAGTACATATGATCCAAAAAATGCTTGATGTCCTCTTCATGATACTCGCCAGGGGAGACTTTCATATGCTCTCGGATGAATTGGCGGAATTCTTCTCTTGTAAATGTCCGCCTGGAAAATCCCACAATAGCGAACTTCGGAGGCAAGTGCTTGTTGACGTAGAGGTTAAGCAAAGAAGGCAGAAGCTTGCGCCCCGCCAAGTCGCCGGTGATACCGAAGATGATAAAGATGGTGGGGGTCATGAGTGAGGTGATAATAGCTTATTTTCTGATATTCCGCAAAAACCGGGACGTGTATTGACGCTTGACAAAAGAGACGGATAGAAATACAGTACGGGAGGCAATAGCAACCTCAACCAATACAGTTTTTTTGAAAAATGAATACATTATACCTCTCTCTGCTCATACTCATGAGCACCGCTTCCATGGTATTTGGACAGGTCTTCCCTGCCCAGCCAATTGTACCGTCTGGTGGCATCATCGGCGACCTCGACGGAGACATGAAAGTCGAGATCGGCACTGACAGCAAAGATGCGAAACTCATAGGGCTGTTTACAGTCGGGTTAATCCCCGCAGAACTTCGAGCTCGCGCCAATATAAATGGCGACGATGCAACATATATAGATAGTGGAGTGACATACTATCTTCCGGAGAAAATATCAGTGATAGATTGGGTAGCGCATTGGCGTTACACTGTTGGGCTAGACACGATCCTCCGAAACTCTCCTGTAGTCCGTGAATTGTTTCCATCAGTGCGGTATCCTCCAACCGGAGTATATCTCCGAGGGGACACATATCCCATTTCATGGCTCATTCGTCCTGACGTAGTTGAGACGGTTTTGATCCTGAAAAAGGACACGACGGAGGCATTTCGATCCGATCCGCTTCCTCGAAGTGGGCGCATAGATTTCCGGGTTCCTTCTTCGCTGGAGCTCGGGAAATACACTCTTGAATTCCGGGCAAGAACGGCTTCCGGAGCAACTGCTTCGGCTTTCTACAGCGAGTTCGTCGTTGACGAACTATACACATTTGCAGGAAGTGCGGTAAAACTTGCTGCAAATTCCCCCATGGAAATAACTCCAGGTCCGAGCCGTATAATCGCCCAGTTTGAAAGCACGGTCGACAACAAGGTGGAATATCTATATACCATCACCGTAAGTCTAAGCCTGCGAAAAGCAACTGGAGAGCTGGTGCCAGCGGGTAAATATATCGAAGGTTTTGAGCTGATACAGGGAGGGGTCACTGTCGGAAGCCAGATATGGCTTCCACCAAACACCGGCCAGATCCCGACGTTTGAGAATGTTACTAGCAGGACATTCGTCCCAGCAAGTCCATTTCAGTTCACACAACCGGTGGAAATCAGGTTTCTCGTGAACGTCCCCGCAGAAACAGGAGGCACCCTCGTGCTGACATTCCAGGAAATTACTGTCGTACCGACCAACATTGATACCCTTCGTATTCGTGGACTGGTAGTCGAACAAACGGTTCCGATCAAAATTAAGTAGATTTAATCAAAAAAACAAAAAAGCCAACGCACTCGTGCGGTGGCTTTTCTTATTTCATCTTACCTTCAGCCTCGCTAGGTTATCATGAGCTTGGTTGCCGAAAATAATGAATATGGTGGGGTCACGATTGCGAAACAAGTTTTTCAATCATAATAGCGACGTACTTCTCATACATAGGCATATATTTCTTTATATCTTCCACCATTATTTTATCTTGGACTTTGTCATAATTATGGACGATTTGATTTCTTAGCTTTGCGGATTGAGATATCCCATCGGCAAAATCATTATCCAGGATTCCCAGATCTCTTACTGCGTAAAATGTTGAACGATAACTTTCTGGACTTTCAGAAGTGCTATCAGAGAGTATGAGAGTATGAGAGTATGAGAGTATTTATGTCTACAGCTTCATCTACAATAAGCTGGAAGCGGCGTTCAAGCGCTCTAATTTTATCCTTATTTGCCAAGAAATCATCTGTCGAGGTGAGGAGGGTTGGGCGTGTTTCTTGAATATACGAATTCAAAATATCAATTTTTCTTTTGATTTCATTAATTTGCATGAGCATTTCTATAATCCTTGGCCCATTTGATAAGTTTTCTATCACGCAAGATTCGCAACCATGCCGTCTCCATCCATATTTTCCCAACATAAACTTTCCATTTCAAAAATGCGCCCGGGTGCTTTTCATAAATAAGTCTTCCGTCTCTCGCTACTGCCCTCATAAGAGTAGGCGAAACTGAGGAAAGGTCGACGACTTCCACATCGCTTCTTTTAAAAATTTCGTAGAGCTCGATCATTAATCGGTAAATATCAAATTTTGTCCTTGCGAGTACGGCAATATCCACATCGCTTTTCGGGTGAGTTTTTCCCGTAGCCTGAGAACCAAAAAGGACCATCATATCTATGCCGTACTTTTCCGCTATCTTTTTTAATTCGGGCTTGAATTTCTGTACATCCATATGGTCATCATATCACAAAAATAAGCTCGAAATCAAGTGCCTTATTATCTTCTTTGGCGACACCATTTCCCTTTTCCTTATATTTATGGTATACCAACGTCGTAGTATAAAAATATGAACAAACTTTTTTTTGATATCGAGACCCTGCCTGCGCATGAAGATAAGCGCGGGACACTGGAATTTATCTTCAACCGGAAGCTTGAGAAAAAATCCAGAAGAAAGAAAAATGCCAAGACAGAAAGAGCCAGAGAGGAATTTGAAAAATATCTCCACAGCACCTCCTTTGACGGTGCGTTTGGAAGAATCTTATGCATTGGATATGCTATCAACGACGAGAGCGCGAGCGTTATTTGTTATCCAGACGACGAAAAAAGGTGCCTCGAGGAATTTTGGTCACTTGCAGAGCAATGCGACATATTTGTCGGACACAATATCATGGATTTTGATCTTAGATTCATATATCAGAGGTCTGTTGTTTTAGGAGTGAGGCCGAGCATTGAATTGAGCTTTGCCCGCTATCGAAGCTCTCCAATTTTCGATACAATGAAGGAGTGGTCAAAATGGGATTCTCAAAACAATTTTAGCCTGGAGCATATTGCCCTTGCTATGGGGATTCCTACACCAAAAGACGGCATTGACGGATCATTGGTATATGAATTTTATAAAAATGGAAAAGTAAAAGAAATTTGCGACTATTGCGCCAGAGATGTGGAAACCACACGCAAGGTATACAAAAAAATGTCCTTCAATTAACGCTTCAGCCTCGCCAGGTTCTCATCCGCCTGCCTGTATTTCTGCCAGGACTTCTCGAGCCGAAGCATTTTGCCTCTCATTGTCATATAACGCCCGGAAAGGTCTTCGACGAGATCCACCGGAATGCTTTTCCCGTAGATCCCGCCGATCTGCTCATAGTACACAATCATCTTATTGCACCCCAGCATTGCCTTCTCCAGAGTAGTCACCGCCGCCTTGAAGTCCGAGAATCTCAAGCCGTGGGCTTCCGCTATATATAGAGGAATTGAAAGAGCACAGTTGGTCATACCTTCCCTTAGTTCATACTCTAGCTTCTTCAACCTTGGTTGTATGTCGGTAGAAAAGATAACTGAACATTCGAGAGTCTTTTGATATACTTCGAGGTCTCGGAAGCTTCTTATTGGTTTTTTTGGCTGGAATTTATACATAGTTATACGACTTTAGCTTTACGCAGGTCAATTCCTTCACCGGGACGCAGAATTTCTGCAATTGTACCATCTTTAAACCTGATTTTCTTTTTCTTCTTTCGATTCAACTTCTTGACCACATGAAGCGGATAGAATTCAAAATAATCCTTCTCATCGAACCACCCGCATTTGAATTCGAAAAGCCGGAGTCCCGTCAGCCGGCTCATGGCCATGGCATACCAAGTCAGCTGTTCTATCGGCTGTTCTTTGGCCGCGTTCGGCTTGTAGTCGAGCAAGTGAACACAGCCGTTCCGGATCTGCACAAAATCAATATGGCCGGTCAATAGCTTCGGCATCACTACAGGCCTCTTTTTGCCTTTCAGCTCCACAAGCCCGTCTTCGCTTATTTTAAACTTCAATACATTCTCCATATGCTCGATATCTTCTCTTCTTATATACACCGGCACTTCCGTGGCCACGGTCACACTGTCATTGGCAATAAAAAATCTCTGCAGTTCTTCATGTCTCTGCTTATTTTCCAAAACTGACGGTAACACAAATTCAGCCAGGTGATTGGCAAAATTATTTTTCGATTTAACTATCATATCTGCCTTATCAAACTTGCTTTTTATTTCCGACATCCTCGCTCCTTCTTCGAAATACTGATGCGGAGTTTCCGTAGAGACGCTGTCCAGATATTCCTTCAGAGGCTTCAGGCTCCGGTTTCTGAATTCTTCGAGCATCAGATAGGTTTTTGCGCGATGGTATCGGAAGCGATAGAGCTGGCGATGCGCCATTGTCACGACTTCAACGGTATCTTTTGGCGCGCAGTATTTCACGGCATATGGCCGGAGGCGTTCATATCTACAGAGAGGTTTGTACTCCTCATACCAATCCGAAGCCGTCTGCGGATCCGGGGAGGCTCCGAGCTTTGCCTTCACTAGTGAGCATGACTGTTCAAAAGTGAAGCCTAGGTTGTAATAGCTGATGGCCTCCAGGACAAACTTTAAAGGGAACTTTTTTCCTTTTATGTCTTTTACTGTAAAAGTTCGGGCACAAAGACTGTTCCTGCACACGTACATCTGCGAATCGCCGAACTTGTTTTTTCGGATGCCTCTTTTTACATAATCAGCGGAAGAACAGTATGGGCACGTATCACGCGCACTATCTGCTTGAATATCACGCATTTCTTTAATTTCTGGAGTTGGCATGGCATTACCGTGATACGCACGGTAGCCGATTTATACCACAAGAACTATTATTTACACAATGGGTTTTTCTATTGTGTACTCAAAAGTTTATCGATAATCTATTAAAAATTTATCAGAAATTTATCTCGGGTGTGTATGCTTATTGAATGGAATCATTTTTCAATCAATATTTACATTTTAAAAACCTGCCAAAAGGAGAGAGGATTCTTAACCCTGAAAATTTGATATTTGTATGCCTCCTTAATAAATTGATTCTAATACGCATACCGCTTCTGAAGAAGATAGAAGTATTCTGCACTCGCGGATCGCTCAAACATATAGCAGAAAAGGGAGATGATTTTCTTACAAGATCCATTCCTAATATATGCACAGAACCAGATGAGATTAGAAAGGGTAAGTTGATAAATCGCTATTTGCTAGTAAAACACATCACCGAATCTGGAAATAGGCCTTTTGTT
>CAYGIZ010000004.1:0-16846 GCA_964350075.1 uncultured Candidatus Saccharibacteria bacterium
CTCTTGTATGTTCCACCGTCTCGAAGCTTTTTTGGAGGATCGATACTCCATCCCCAATAATAGAGAGGCACTCCCAACGATAATTTATTAGGAGGAATTTTATTCTTGAGGTATGAATATACATTCCTAACATAAGGCATGGAGGCAACCGGTCCTTTTGAATCCGGATCATCATATGTCATGATGCTGATGAAATCTACCGACTTCGCCAACCTTTCGTAGTCAAACGCCCCGCTCCAATTTTTGTAATGATCAGTCTCCTCATTGCTAACCCTGGCGACTGCGGCAATGCTCAAAATTAAATTATTCTTTTTTAAAGCCGACGATATCTTTTCTACAAAAGCACTATATAAATCCCTGTCTGTATGCGCCATGTGCTCAAGATCAAGCTGCCAGCCGACATAGCTATTCTTAACCGCTTCTTCTACCATAAAATTAATGATCTTATCCTGGACATTTGGAGAGACTAGAAGATTATGAATGACGCTCTGCTTAAATCCCTCATTAACCAGAAGGGGCATGATTTTTATATTTTTCTCTTTGGCAATAGATTTTATTTCATCGCTGACAGAGCCATATGGCATCAATTTTGAAGAAACGATATATGCTTGAGGAGCGATGATGTCTATCTTGTCCGCATATTTCTTAATGCTCTCAATTCCGTTCTTGCCATAAGAGATATAAAATATTTTTTCAAGATTTATATTCTGGGCAGAAGATCCGGTCGGAATAAATGCTATCACTAGGAGCAGTATTAAAAATGATGGTTTTTTGTATATCATTGTGCGGGTAGCGAGAATCGAACTCGCGTCTCAACCTTGGGAAGGTCGCATTCTACCACTAAACCATACCCGCAATTTCTGCCAAAATCCTGAAGAAGCCGGAGTGGTTGTGGAAATTTTCTCATTCTTCATTGGCTCATTATCCACGATCACCGCCACCATTTCCCCCTCTCTGACCACACGGAACTTGCTGCGGATTTCGGCCTCTATGCCTTTATCAGTTTTCATATATTCCACGGATTCTTCTAATTTATTTTTCCTAACGGTCAGCTTTTCCAACTCACTCTGCGCTCTAGAAAGATATTCGGCGCTCTTTCTTTCTTTTTGATAGACTCCCCAGCCGGCCTTGAGAAGAACTGCTAGTATAATTAGCAGAAAAAAAAGGGTAATTGGAGAATATATGAACTGCCTATATGGCCTTTTTTTATTGAATTCCGACATTTAATATAGTATACTATGGGCTATGTTATTCCACCAAAATACAAAGAAAGCTATGAAGGTTGTCATGATCGTCGTGGGAATGCTCATCATATTGAGCATGATACTCATATCCTTTCCGCTTTACTAATCCGACCTCATCATTTTTATAAAAACCTCTTGAGGTATATTCACATTTCCCCTTCCAAGAGCTTCCATTTTCTTTTTTCCTTTTTTCTGCTTTTCGCGAAGCTTCATTTTTCTAGTGATATCTCCTCCGTACATATGCTGGGTAACGTCTTTTTTCATTCCTGACATAGTTTCTGAAGCGATGATTCGTCCAAGGGCCTTGGCCTGAATCTTTATAGTAAACATCTGGCGCGGGAGAATTTTGTGGAGCTTTTCTACGGAAGATTTCGCCTCCTCTTCCAGGCGCTTTCGTGACACTACCCTACAGAAAGCCATGACCGGCTCATCGGCCACTAAAATATCCATCCTGGTTACGTCCGCCTCCCTCAATTCTCCCAATTCGTATGAAATCGAGGCAAAACCTGAAGATATACTCTTCATTTCATCAAAAAAATTTCTCATCAACTCCCGCAAAGGCATGACAAGGCTGATGGAAGCGCGGTTTTCTCCAAAATTTTCCGTAGCAGAAACTTCTCCTTCATGATCGAAAATAGACTGCATTATGACACCGATGTATTGAGGCGGGGTGATGATCTTCATCTTTACCAATGGTTCTAGTACTTTCTTAACCTCATGATCCTCCGGAAAAAGAGCCGGGGAGTAGATGATAGAAGTTTTGCCATTTTTAAGCTCGACATGATAGGTGATACTTGGGATTGTTACGACCAAGTTCAAGTTGAATTCTCTTCTCAAACGCTCAGTGATGATTTCTAAGTGAAGCATCCCAAGGAACCCACAACGGAATCCTCGTCCAAGTGTTCCGGATGATTCTTCCTCGTGAGTAAAGGAGGAATCGGAAAGGCGCAGCCTTCCTAGAGCCTGCTTCAATGAAGTAAAGTCATCCTGACTTTCCGGATATATGGATGCCCAGACTACTGGACTTGGACTCATGTATCCATGCAGAGGAGGCTCCGTATTGCGTATGGAGGCCACCGTATCTCCTACAGAGGCTATGCCTGGCTGTTTGATGCCTGTGACTATGTAGCCTATTTCCCCGGCGCTCAAGCTCTCCGTAGGAGTATCATCAGGAGCAAAGATACCGACTTCCAGGGATTGGAATTTTTCATTAGAGACTTTGAAAATAAGCTGATCATGCCGTTTCACCACACCGCTCATGACGCGGACATAAACGATGACCCCTTTATGAGTTGAATATTGAAAGTCGAAGACGAGAGAGGAAAATTCACTGGTCGCAGGAGAAATCTTCGGAGGAGGAACTCTGTTTATTATCTCATCCAGTAGATCGGTTACCCCCTCTCCGGTTCTCCCAGAAACTTTCAGGACATCTCTTTCTTTACAGTCCAGGAGTTCGCAGACTTCTTTTATTACCTCTGCCACCCTAGCGAGAGGAGAATCTATCTTAGACACCACAGGCACAATCATGAGACCTAATTCTCTCGCCATATTAAGAGTAGTTAGGGTCTGTGCCTGTACTCCTTGAGTGGCATCCACAAGCAGGATTGATCCCTCTACAGCTTTTAGAGCACGAGAGACTTCATAAGAAAAGTCTATGTGTCCTGGAGTGTCAATCAGATTAAGTACATGACCTTTCCAGTTCATTCTTACAGGCTGCATTTTTATTGTGATTCCCCTCTCGCGCTCGAGTTCCATGCTATCGAGCACTTGCTCCTGCATCTTCCTCTTTTCAATGGTATTGGTCATCTCCAGCATTCGGTCTGCAAGAGTAGATTTACCATGGTCTACATGCGCCATTATTGAGAAGTTCCGAATATTCTGTGAAGTCATATAGGTCGTATGAGTATACTATAAGCTTTCCTGATCCGGCACAACAACCTTGGCCTTCCAGATCTTATGGTGGAGCGTTGTCCATACCTCCCTTAATTCCCTGTTCTTCAACATAACGAGGACGATAATAAGAGCAATAATGCCTACAATTCCTGCGCAAAAGCCCTGCAGGAAGACTCCTATGGCCTTGTCCAAAGAAAAGAAAATATTGAAGAACCGTAGAGAGACAAATATCACATAGCCCATGATGACCGAAGCTGCGAAGCTATGGAAAAGCGCGGAAAGTAAGGGGCGAGTGAAGCCTGGATAGTCCTTTCCAAATACATGCCAGTGAAGATACGTGTTGAGAAAGACGCCGATGGAATATGCCAGAGGCAGAACGAGAACGCTCGTGCCCGGCTGGCCGGAGACTTTCAATATGTCCTCCAAAAAATACCTGAAAACAGGAAAAGCGAAAAAAGCTTTTGTGAAAAGATAACCGAGCAATGCGATAATAACGGAAGAAAGGACGTTGATGATGAGCGGCTTCGTGGTTTTGCCTTCGGCATAAAATGCCCGTATAAATAAGAGCACGAGGCTCTGCCCGACGACGGAAACTATAAAGAGAGCTAGTACTGCCGCAGTCAGCCTAGTATCAGCCCAATCGAAATTACCAGCTCCATAAACAGTTCTGACTATCTGCGCGCGGAGAACGATGAAGAGAACGGTGATGGGAATAGACCAGAAGATAATATGCCTTGCGGTCTCAATTATTTTACCAAGAAAGCTTGCCCGCGCTCCCTCAACGAAGAATTTTGAAAGTGTTGGAAAAATGGCGGAAGAATAGCTGACTCCGACAATGGACAGCGGCACGGACTGCAAGTTGAGAGCAAGAGTAAAGATGGAAATTGATCCTCCGCTCATGAGTGATGCCAGAGCGATTAGAAAGAATGAGGCTAGCTGATTTGCAGAGAGCGTCAGTGTGCGGGGCAGAGATACCAGCACAACTTTTTTTATCGAAGACCATTCTATGTACAATCGAAGGCGAGGAAATATTCCCCTATTCAATATGAATGGTATCTGTATGAGCATATGAAACAGTGATCCGGCAATAACACCTAGAACAAGCCCGTTCAACCCCAATGTCGGATATAGGAAGATTATGCCTAAAATAATTCCAATATTGTAAAGTAGAGGACTCAAGGCATAGACTAGAAATCTCTTGTGCATTTGAGTTATACTCGAAAGAAAATTTGATATGCCGAGAAGAATAGGCGAAAGCAGGAGTATACGGGTAGACGCTATGAGGTCAGGAAGAAGCGGATCATTCGCGAAACCGGGCAGAAGTATTTTCAACAGAGCAGGAGAATAAATATAAGCAATTGCACTGACGACAATAACAGAAAAGAAGAATGCTGAAAAAATATTACTGATAAATCTCCGACCTTCTTCAGGACTGCCTTGCATCTTCTCGATAAAAAAAGGCACAAGAACAGAAGCCGACACAACAGAAGCTATGGATACGAAGATGATGTCAGGAATGCGGAAGGCGGCATAATATATGTCGAGAGTATGACTAGCTCCAAAGGTGAATGCCAGGAGCTTATCTCTTACTAGGGCCAAAACCTGCGAGAATAGTGCGAAAAATGCCAACAGATACGCTGCCTCATGGAGACCGGAGATCTCCCTGTTGAATATATTTAGCAAATGCTTGACCATGGAATGGCTTAGTTTGAAGCTTTAGATGTTGGTACGGTTTTCGCTGGAACAGGAGTTTTTTCTGTGACTGGCAAAGTGCTTCTCTTCTCTGGTTTGTTGTCGATCGGAGGCTGGGCATCAGTGAATGGGGATTTACCAGCTTCGAGATTGGAGAGAATGAAGGCTATTTCCTTGTTATCAGGATTCGTCTTTACCAATTCCTTGAATTGGGCTATTGCGTCAGCATTCTTGCCCAGGCGCGCCAATGAAAGTCCTAGGAAGTAACGTGCGTTTGCGTATTGACTGTTGAGTTCAATGGCTTTCGCGAGGGTCGCGGCGGCGTCCGTGTAATTTTTATCATTGTAGTATAGGAGTCCAAGCTGGAAGAGCAGAGTTGGATCATTTGGATTAATCTGCGTAGCCACTTTTACAGATGTGATAGCATCCTTTATCTGGCCGTTATTGACCTGGATCTGTGCCAGAAGAAATATAGCTTCGATATAATTCTGTTTTAATTGAAGCGCCCTCCCTATATACTGTTGGGCCTCGGCGAGCTTCTTCTGTGAAGCCTCTAATTTTGCAAGGCTCAAATATATGCCAGGATTATATGGATTTAGAGAAACTGCGCTGGCATAGGAATTCTTTGCTCCCTCGTAGGCGCTTGGAATCTGCATAGAGGCAGCGAGTTCTGATATGCGCGCCTGGGAAATATAATTATAATAATTTGTGGGGTCGGCTTTGACAGCGCTGTTCGTATATTCCACGGCTTCCTTCACGAGAGCCATGATCTGCTCTGTGATCTTTGGGTCCGGAGCCTGCTCCTGTGAAGAATTCTTTGCTGCCACATTCTGAATTTCCTTAATTAAAGCATTTATTTTGATGATATTAACCTCGGAAAGAGCCTGGTAGTAGACATCTGATGAGTCCCATGACTGTGCTTTCATGAATTTTTGTTTTGCCATATCTATGCCTGCAGGCGCTGTATTTACATTCAGTTCTTTAATTCCCTGCTGGAAGAAGTAAATCGCCAGAGCTTTTTTGGCATATACTCCGAGCCAGATCACAAGAATTACGACGACTGCCGAAAGAATGATGGGTGCTTTGGAACGATAAGATTTTTCAGTGACAATACCTTCATTTGCAAGACAGGCAATGAACAATCCTGTGAACAGGAATGTGAAAAAGATTGTTACATGAGAAGGTATATAGACAAAGTTCATGATCCACAAAAACAGCGCGATGAAGAATGAGGAGGTAATGAAAAATTTTTTGAAAGGATCAGATGCCTTTTTCAAAGCCCGGACACCGCTACGCGTGAAGAACACAAAGAATACAATCCATAATATTGCTCCAACAAATCCCAATGTGATCAAGAAAGTTGGTAGAGTTCCAAAGCCACTGGAAAATTCTGAATTCCAGAAAACCGTAGGATTTATTTCCAATGGCTTATAGCGGAGGAATTGATGAACAAATCTGTTTGGCCCGGCTCCAAACAGCGGTGCTTCCTTCAAAGTATCGGCTGCGATATCAATTGTAAGCTGCCATGGTAGTCTTGCCTCGCCCTGTTCTATGCTCAAAGCCTTAATAACTGGAGCAGATATCGCATCTCCCTTCCAAGCCAATACGCTTGCTATGAGAAATACCAAGAAAGTGAAGAATGATATGCGGGATAGGATTTTTTGGATGCCGGTTCCGTTGGCTGTACGAGTAGAATATTCATATATACCAACGAAGAATACAACAAGAGCAATTGATGTCCATATAAGAGAAGAGTTGACCAGGAAAAGCAGAGCGCCAACAATTATAAGTGAGATAGTGAGTAGCCATTTGAATCCTTTGCTCAAGGAAAGGAATTTGATTCCAAAAAAGGAAAGGAGGCCAGCTATACCGGACAAAATTGCAAAATCATACCATTTGCCGACTACCGTAGCGGTTAAGTTTCCCAATATTCCCAGTGTCATGAAATCTGCTCCGCCAATAATGCGAAAAATATGGAATAAAGCGAGAATTACGAATGCTACAAAGATGGCCGCGTATATATTGAATATTGATTCCTTGTCTTTTATGGCTATCCGGCTAGTAAAATAAGAGACTAGGAACATTAGTAAAAGAAAACTTGCGGTGCCCATTTCAAAGCCCTGCCCAATGAAAGATTTTGAGACATTTGAGCTTAATAAAGTGGAGATGATGATGGAAACAATGATGGCCACTGATACATATCCAATGGCATAATGCGGCAATATGACACTCCTCCGCTTAATAGCGCTGAAGGCATAGAGAATACAGGAGATCAGTATGAATGAACTTAAAAATATAGTTTTCACCAGGTCCAAAGGAGCATACAGGGATGGGATGAATATAATGGGAGAAAGAAAAATTCCTATGTAGAAAAGCCAGAGGGAAATTTTTTCTAAAATACCTTTTTTTTCTAGTGACTCCTGCTGTATTGCCTTCTCATCTCTAACTGCCGACGAGTTATCATGCCTTGTTGTTGGAAGATCCATATTTTTCTAAATTAATAATAATTAGTGAGGTCATTATAGCAGAAAAAAGATAAAGCAAAAAGCTCCCATGTAAGGAAGCTTTTTGATGTAACGTACCGATAAGCCGAATTCTGTATCATCCTTTCGAATGACGACAACCATTTATCTGGGATCTGCTTCACAGCAGACCTCAAGCGGCACTCCCGCCTTTCGGCGGGCACGGCCTTGCACCGAAGTAAGGATTTTGCCGTTTCACTCCCACTGAAGGGACTCGTCTCTGTTCTCACCTCGCGGATTGCTCCGGACGGGCGTTACCCGCTACTGTCCTGCTCCGCTTACACGAAGCCGGTGTTCGGACTTTCCTCTACAAGACTTGCGTCTTACAGCGGTTGTCTGGCACGTACCCCAAACTATATCATATTTTAGACTATTCCACAACCTTCTCTTCTTTTACTTTCTCTTTTGCATGCGCCCTTACATCCACTTCGTAGCTAGTAGTCTGCGATTCAAAGAAATTTACAAGCTCATAAACATCCGTAGCTGTAGACATCCATTTTGCGGGATTCGTGACTTTATAGTGCGCAGGAAAACCAAGCTCTTCTAATCGCCTATCTGTCACATATTTCACATACTGGTTCACATAGTCTGCATTGAGTCCGAGAATTCCATTAGGAAATAGGTCTTTATTGTATTCGACTTCCCTTTCGACTCCCTCAATAATTATATTTCGTATGTCATTTGCGAAATCCTCGGTCAGCAAGTCTGAATTTTCTTCAAGAATGTTGTGGATCAAGTTGATGCCGAATTTCAAGTGAAGGCTCTCGTCGCGGAGCACCCAGTTGATCATGGAACCGAAATTGCGAAGCTGTTTTCTTTGACGAAATGAGAGAGCAACCATAAATCCGGAGTAGAACCAGATGCCTTCCATCACGATATTTGTCGCTACAAGATTGCGGATAAAATCCTTTTTACCTTCTGTGTTGCTGACATCCAGTGACATTTCTGTCATTCTCCTCATATATTTATTGATATAATCCTCCTTGGCCTTCATAGAAGGAACATTCAAGTGATGTTTGTAGACATTTTCCCTGTCAAAAGGGAATGTTTCTAAAACATATTCAAAAGCGATGCAGTGATTGGCCTCTTCCCACATCTGCTTTGCGAGATACAGATGGCATTCAGGAGATTTCAAGTATGGATATATTCCCAAAGCGATGGATCGGTTTACTATAAGCTCGGCTGGGTTAAAGAAAGCCATGAGAAATTCCACAGCATGACGTTCATCATCCGTCATCTTCTTCCAATCATCCAAATCTTCCTTCAAAGCGATTTCGTGCGGAAACCAGGTGTTGCGGACGGCCTGGTTGTACAGATCATAAGCCCATTGATATTTGATTGGATGCAAGCTGGTGTCTTCTGGCGCAGGTTTTCCTATAAGCATGGTGTTTTCTTGATTATCTGTATTAATAAATTTCTACTGGCAGCTGTCGCACTGTGCGCGTTCCGCAGGGTCGATCGGGCAGACTTTTGGAGCGGGCTTAGGAGATGCCTTGGCACCCAACTTTATAGAGGAGAGATCAGTGAATTTATTTGGAATACTTGGCATAGGAGAATCTTCCTGGACTGCCGGAGCAGATGCTGTAACTGGGATAGATACTTTAACAGGCTCTGGCATAACTATGGCAGTTGGTACGGCTTCGGATTTTATCTCTACCACACCATCTGTCATTGCCCTTGCTACAGCACCGAATCCTTTTTTGCCCATCTTTTCCGCCTTATTAACCTTGACCGTGCTCTGCTCTGCTGTATGCCGAGGCTTCATGTGTAGATAGTAAGTGGATTTCAATCCCTTTTCCCAAGCGGTCATGTAGATGTTCATAGTCTCATCTATGTCTCTTGTCTCAAGATACATGTTTCTAGATAGAGCCTGATCCACCCATTTCTGCGCTCGAGCCGCAACTTCAATATACGCGAACGGAGAAGTTGTAAATGAAGTCTTATAAATATCTTTTATGTACTGTGGAATTCCCTCAATACCAGAAATATCTCCCTGATATTCTATGATGTCCCCCCTTACTCTTTCCCAGATTCCCATATTCTTCAAATCTTTTACGAGGTTGTGGTTCAGATCAAGATATTTTCCTGAAATTTTATTTCTGGAAAAAACCTGGGCAAAGCGGGCGTCTATTCCAGGGGTTGTCCCAGCAACTAGACCAATATTAGCATTTGGTGCTACTGCCATGAGAGTAGCGTTCCGCATTCCTTTTTTAACCTTCTCTCGCAGAAGATTCCAATTTAAACCACGGTGTCTGCTGTCTCGAGTCACAGAAACTGGAATTCCTCTTTCTTCATCAAGTTTGGCAATCGAATCAATTGGAACTTTTCCTTTTGACCATTCTGATCCCTGGAAATTTTTATATGATCCTCTCTCCTGCGCGAGATTTGCACTTTCATCTATAGCCATATAGCTGACAAATTCAAAAATTCTATCCGCAAAATCCCAAGCATGCTCGCTATCATAAGCCATACCAAGCCGCTCTATGGTATCGGCGAATCCCATCACCCCAAGACCGACAGCACGATTTTCTTTGTCAGATTTATTGGCTTCTGGAATTGAGAGAATGTTTATGTCTATCAGGTTGTCAAGCTGTCTCACTGCCAAGCGGACACTTTCTTCCAATCTACTCCAATTAACTTCCTTATTATTGACATGAACAGCGAGATTCAGAGATGCAAGATTGCAGACTGCCACATTATCTTTATCCTGTGGAAGACATATTTCCGTACAAAGATTAGACATATGTATAGTTCCAGTATTATTATTCAAGGCTCTCAAATTTATTGCATCCTTCCATACAAGCCACGGGTGTGAAGTCGTCTGCAGAGAAACGAGAATCTGTCGGAATTGTTCGGCAGCAGGAATTTTTTTGAAAGTTCTCAATTGGCCAGTTTCAGCCTTATCCACATAGTATGCATAGCGTTTGCTAAATTCTTTTCCGTAAAGCTCATTTAGATCTCGGGCCTCTGCTGGGTCAAACATATACCAATCCTGCCCCGCTTTTACCCTTTTCATAAATTCATCTGATAAATATACGGCTGTATTGGCTGTCCTCATTCTAAGGTAGTCATCCCCGGCATTGTTTTTCCAGTCTACGAATTCAGGAAAATCTATATGCCAGTTTTCCATATAAAAACATAGGGCTCCGACTTTCTTTCCACCTCTCTGTACAGCTCGAATGGCTGTGTCAATAATCTTCGCGAAAGGAGTTGGTCCACTTGAGGCTCCTCCAAAGTTAGATTTCAAAGGAGAGCCTGTGGCTCGAAGTTTTGTTATAGAGAGTCCTATGCCTCCTGAATCTTTTGAAAGAAGCATGATGTCAGATACAGTCTTGGCAATGTGCCTCATATCATCGTGGATTTCCAGGAGGAAGCAGTTAGAAAGAGAAGGTTTTGTAGTTCCAGCAGCAAGATTTGTAGATCCCCCTGCAATGTATTCGTGTCGAGATAGCTTGTTGTAAAATTTCTTGGCATATTCCGTGGGATTTTTTTCATTGTACGCAAGTCCCATGGCTATTCTCATAAAAAAATACTGCGGAGTCTCTAGTGATATTTGATGTTCATCCTTTATCATGTAACGATTGATCAATCCATCGAGTCCAGCGTACTGGAATAGCTCATCCCGATCGATAGCAAGAGTGTCAGCCAAAAAGTTAAGATCGTATTTCAGCTTCATGTCAGGGTGTAGCTTATTATTCCTTATCCCCTCCTCCACATACGAAATAAATCCATCCCTATGCTTCTTCTTCAAATCTTCCGGATTATCCTTGTCATACTCGCCAACAACATGTCTATAGACGGTCTTCAAAAGAAGGCGCGTGGCAACTTTATCAAATTCTATATCTTCTTTTATATTCTGAACCGCGGCATTGATGGTCGCCTTGTCCATTTCATCTGTCGTGATACCGTCATAGAGAGTAAGGTTTGTTTCTGTGGCAATCTGCGTGACTTTGGAAATCGGATCTGTAAGTCCCACACATGCTCTCTCTATGGAACGGTTGACTCTGTCGGCATTATGAGGCTCTCTTGTACCGTCGGCTTTCGTGATGAATATGGGCATGATTGAAATGAATTACTCTTTTAAAGTAATAGTTATTTTACTCTTTCACGAATCAATAAAAAAGGGGATAACCCTGTTGAAAAACTATTAAGCAATAGAAAATTATTTAATCAAGACAAAGTCCAGAATGTCTCCGGGTTTTAGATTATTTTCGTCAGAAAAGCCAGCATTTGCCTCAAGAACATAAAGGCTGTCAGCCTCTGCAGAAAAAGTTTTGGGATAAGTATCCGGAGCAATATTCTTTTCAATATGCAAAATTTTCTTTTCACCATCAATCCACAGAATGTCGATAGGAAATTGCATACCTTTCATCCATATGTCGTGTTTGGCCGGAGAGTCAAAAACAAAAATCATTGCTGTATTTTCCGGAAGAGAGTTCATTCCGCCAAGACCTTTTATCCTTTCTGTGTCCGTGTCAACGATGTTAAGAGAAATATTTTTATTATTCAAATGCAGAACCGGTTTGGAAAGAGAGGAGAAGAAAATACCTGCGAAAATAACAAAGAGAACAAGTGCTGGAATAAATAAGGCTCTCATGCTAGTATCGTAGCATTATTAATAAAAATTTCACATATGACAAGCGCTTATATATTGAAGATACTGATTGTGGCGGTATTGGCGGTTATGATAGAAGTTCTATGGCATAAGAGAACAGGTTGGAAGACATATCTCGGCTATTTCGTTATCAGCGTCATTTCTTTTATCGTCCTCACATTCTTTATTGAACAGACAGAAGCTTACGGATGGATGGATGGAGCACTACTTGGCTTCTTCGCATGGCTGGGGTTTGGTTTTCCAAAAGACATAGCTTCATACTTATGGGATGGCAGAAACGTTAAAATAACACTCATCAATACTGCTAGCGGACTTATTACTTTCATTATCGCAGGAGCGATACTGACTGCTTGGGTCTAGGACTCTAGAAGTTCCTCAATACTCTTATCAGTAAATCCTCCGGCCTGGAGGGACCAAAGCTTGGCGTAAATTCCGCCAGGCTTTTGTATTAGCTCATCATGTGAGCCCTCTTCGACTACCCCTCCCTTGCTGACGACGATGATGCGGTCCATTTTTCTGATAGTAGAGAGACGGTGGGCAATCACTATAGTGGTCTTTCCCTCCATGAGAGTGTGCAAAGCGTCCTGGATCAAAGATTCTGAGTGAGAATCTAGACTGGAGGTAGCCTCGTCCAAAATTAACACCGGGGCGTTTTTCAATATGGCTCTGGCAATAGCCACTCTTTGGCGTTCTCCACCGGAGAGCTTCACCCCTCTTTCACCGACATAAGTTTCGTATTTTTGAGGCAATTCGTTTATGAATTCATCGCAGTGAGCCAGCTTGGCGGCATGTCTGACTTCCACATCTGTTGCATTCCTTCTGCCATACCGTATGTTTTCCATGAGTGTCCTATGGAAAAGAGCCGGATCCTGCGGTACCAAACTTATGCTTTCCCTCAAACTTTTCTGGGTTACATTCTTTATATTCTGATCATCCACGAGTATTTCCCCTTTTTGTATATCATGCAAACGCAAAAGGAGCTTCACTAGAGTAGATTTTCCCGCTCCGGAAGAGCCGATGAAAGCCACTTTTTCTCCGGGTTTTATGGAAATGTTTATACCATCTAGTACCGGCTTATTCTGGCCAAAGGCGAAAGTGACATTTTTGAATTCAATTGCGCCTTTTTCTACCTTCATTTCCTTGGCATTTGGCATATCTTGAATCTCATGCTCTAGGTGAAGAATTTCAACCATTTCTTTAGCATCAGCAACACCTTGGTAAATATCCCTTACCACTCTTCCAAAACTCCAAAGACTGTTTCCCATAACGACTATGTAAGTCTGAACAAGAACAAAAGTTCCAAGAGTGATCGCTCCCAGCTGCCAATATTTTATACCGTAATAAAAAATTATAAATTCAATTGCTACACTTAAAAGTGCTTGAACAGCATCTATATATGATCCAAAATTCCACCGAAAAATATTGAGTTTCATGAACGGAGTATTTATTTGGTCCACCCTTTCAGATTCTTCCTTGTATCCAGAAAAAAATTGTATGGATCCATGATTGGAAATAGCATCTGAGAGTGTGCCGGAAATTTTCGACATTTCTGCAGAAGCTCGTATGTCATACTTGAGCTTAATGCGTGTGAATATGTAGGAAATAATCAAAAAGATAAAAACCCAGATTCCCATGGCTAGCGCAATTATTGGGTTTATCATGTAAAGCACGATTCCAGCTCCAATTATTTTTAGTACTAGAGTGGATATGTCATAAAAAATTCGCTCGAATATTGTTTCAAAGGCTCTGGAAAAGCGATTGACTCTCTGAACGAGCGAACCTGCGAAATTATTTATAAAGAAGGAATGCGAATGCCCAATAAGGTAATTAAACGACCTCTCCAGACAGTCCCGCATCACATGCCCTTCAAGATAGTTAGTAGCGAACCAGGAGATTCTCCAACCGATCCAGTTTGTTAGGTTGAGCGCAAGAATAAAAAATATAATTGGAACAAGAACAGAAATATCTCTCGTTGAACCAGAAGAATAATCGGTAAGTATATCAAAAAACTTTTTGTAATATGTTGGTGCGACGACTGATCCAGCAATAGTCGCGACGAAAATGGATAAAGCTATCAAAACAAGTACAGGCCAGTAAAGTTTTGACGACATCCAGTACTCCTTAAACACATCATAGGTAGTAACGTGAGGATATACAATCCCCATTTTATTGTTTTTTTCAGCTGAATCCTTTTCTTTCATAGAAGATTAATTATGCCGTGAGACATGGCATTTTGCAAACACAGTTGAAACTTAACTAATTTAATATTACAGTGTAAGACTATGGAGGGTTCGCATAGCGGTCTAGTGCGCAACGTTGGAAACGTTGTGTGGGAGAAATCTCACCGAGAGTTCGAATCTCTCACCCTCCGCAAAAAGAAAAAGGACATCCCTAAAGACGCCTCTTTCTTGACCTCAAGTTTATTTCTGCTGTTATTTCTTTATCGGCACAACCGTAGCCTCATCTTTTCCTTGTGGCCCCACATAGTAGGCGAATGACTTGACCATATCTATAAAAGCCTGGTCTGCTGTATCTATGATTGCCTTGTTGTTATTCGCAACCTGTGTAGCTTCTGACCCCTTTAGTCCCTTGCTTGCCGGACTTACCGTGATTGATGAGAAGCTAAAAATATAACAAATACTGTCCCTCTGAAGAGAATACATTCGATCGAAATAGTTTGTGCCTTGGACGGAGTTAGCCATTGAGATCATGCTCAAAGAAAGATCTCCGTTTTTCAAAGTACTTCGTTCTTTTACAGTAGTAACAGGAGGAAATGCACATTTGCCGGCAGATACTAATATTTTTGCCTCTAACTTTCTGATCGTATTTACTGCAGATTTAATGGTAGGAATTACGAATACTGGACCAGTGTTAGAAGTTCCTATTTCCCAGGCAGCAGGATACTTTACAGTAAAGCCGAGTTCCTCATTCTTATATGAGGAAAGCTTATCAGAAACTTTCGTGGTTTCGCTTACAGGAGCGGAAACCGTAGGGTTTGTATTGGTTGTTTCGTCTGTTTTCGCAGACTTGTCAGACTGGAAAGACCATACGATTAGACCTAATACTATAAGAACAACTACTATTATAATTGGTTTTTTCATTTTTTAATTAATTAATGCTTTAGTACACTTGGGTATTATACCATAATTCTTCTAATACTCCATACCTCCTGCTGGAGTAGGTTTTTCCTCCTTTGGCTCTTCCGCTACTGCGGCCTCGGTTGTCAAAAGTATTGAGGCTGCTGAACAAGCATTTTGTATTCCAAGTCTACTAACCTTTACCGGGTCCACAATGCCAGCAATAAGCATGTCTGGAATCATTTCGTCCTTCAAAGCGTCGTAGCCACTATTGCCTTTTGAATTTTTTATTTTTTCAATGATAACAGAACCGTCATCCTTGCCTGCGTTGATGGCAATCTGTCTCAATGGGGCTTCCAAAGCCTTCAACACTATATGATATCCTAGTTCAAATTCTTTTGTATTTTTCTTTGAACCGTCCGCGCGGTCCTCCTGGATCTTCGCTGCAGCTTTTATATACGCCACTCCTCCACCAACAACAATTCCTTCATCTATGGCGGCCTTTGTGGCATTGACCGCATCCTCAATTTTCAATTTCAAATATTTCATTTCTGTTTCTGTAGCGGCGCCGACCCTGATGACGGCAACTCCGCCGGAAAGCTTGGCGACACGCTCTTCTAATTTTTCCTTATCATATTTTGAGTCAGTATTCTGGCTTTGCTTCTTGATCTGCGCCACTCTCTCGTCTATTGCTGACTTTTTACCTTTTCCTCCGACGATGATGGTATTGTCCTTTGTAGAAATGACTTTGCGAGCCTTGCCCAGCATGGAGATATCAGCATTTTCAAACTTGATGCCGACTTCCTCGGAAATCACAGTCGCTCCGACAGTCACGGCAATATCTTCAAGCATATCCTTTTTCTTGTCTCCATATCCCGGAGCTTTGACAGCCAGGACATTGAATCCACCCCTTAGCTTATTTACCAGGAAAGTTGTCAAAGCCTCTCCGTCAACATCGTCAGCAATGATGACTAATTCCTTCTTTCCGGACTGCGCCAATTTTTCAAGTAAAGGCAAAACTTCTTTTATAGACGAGATTTTTTTATCAGTAATCAAAATCGCAGGATCGGAATATTCTGCTTCCATTCTCTCGGCATTCGTTACCATATATGGAGAAATGTATCCTTTGTCAAACTCTATTCCTTCTACTACTTCAGATTCTAAACCTATGGTCTGGGATTCTTCCACAGTTACAACACCATCTTTCCCAACTTTTTTTATCGTGTCGGCAATGATCATTCCGAGCTCAACTGATTCAGCAGAAATTGTCGCGACCTGGCGGATCTCTTCATCTGCCTTGATAGGCTTAGAAATGGACTGCAGGGCAGAGACAACGTCCTTGGATGCTGCTTCAATTCCAAATTTCACACCCATGGCATTGACTCCCATGGTCGTGTGCTTCATGCCCTCTGCGACGATGGCTTGGGTAAGGACGACAGATGTAGTTGTGCCGTCTCCCGCTAAATCGTTAGTCTTTGTAGCGACCTCCTTTATGATCTCCGCTCCCATATTTTCAAACTTATCTTTGAGAGTTATTTCTTTAGCAATAGAAACTCCGTCGTTTGTGATCGTCGGGGAGCCGTATCCCTTATCAAGCACCACGTTTCTACCTCTTGGACCGATCGTAATTTTTACAGCATCCGCCACAGCATCTACACCTCTCTTGAGTGCCTTTCTTGCGTCTTCATTATAAAGTATTACTTTTGACATGGATTATTTGTTTATGACTGCTAATATTTCTGATTCTCTGACAATATAGTATTCCTGGTCGTCCACCTTTATCTTGTCGCCCCACTGGAAAAG
>CAYGIZ010000005.1:0-10503 GCA_964350075.1 uncultured Candidatus Saccharibacteria bacterium
TAATAATATAGTACCATTCATAACTATGCAAATCCTACGTTAAATGCTAGGATTAATTCATGGAGAAAATTACCAAAAACACCGCCATCCCGCACGAAATTACATCAGTTATTGAAACTCTTGAAAAGGGCGGTTATGAAGCGTACCTGGTTGGAGGATGTGTCAGAGATCTTCTGCTCGGAAGAGAACCTAAAGACTGGGATGTCACTACGAACGCAACTCCGGAAGAAATCATTCCTCTTTTTCCAAAGACTTTCTATGAAAATGCTTTTGGAACAGTAGGGGTGGTGAATGAAGAAACGGGGGATGAGAGATTGAAAGTGGTAGAGGTCACTCCATATCGCCTTGAAACCGGCTATAGTGACTTCAGGCACCCGGACAAGGTTCAGTTCAGCACAAAGCTTGAGGACGACCTCAAGCGTCGGGATTTCACGATAAACGCTATTGCGGTCAGTTTGTCCAAAGGAGCTATAAAGGACGTCGTTGATTTGTATGAGGGTATTAAGGACATAAAGGACAAAGTTATAAGGACGGTGCTGAATCCTAGCGATCGCTTTAGTGAGGATGCTTTACGCATAATCAGGGCAGTTCGTCTGGCCACAGAACTAGGTTTCACGATTCACAATGATACAGAAATGGCTATACAGAGCCATACGGAACTTTTGAAGAAGATTTCTGCCGAGAGAATACGCGATGAATTTATAAAGATCGTTATGTCCAAGGAGCCTAAAAGGGGAATTGAATTGCTGGAAAAGACCGGCATTCTCAACATAATCATCCCTGAATTGGTTGCCGGAAAGGGTGTTGAGCAGAATCAAGCTCATGCTTATGATGTGTGGGAGCATCTATTGAGAACACTTCAGCACTCTGCGGACAGAGAATGGCCATTAGATATAAGATTATCAGCCCTCTTTCACGATATCTCCAAGCCCGAGACTCGTCGCTTTTCACATGAAACAAAACAATATACGTTCTATGGCCATGAAGTTGTGGGTTCACGTGTAACAAAGAATATACTTGAAAGACTTAGGTTTCCGTCCAAAACCGTAGAAAAAGTTACGAAACTCATAAGATGGCATATGTTTTTCTCTGATACAGAGACCATTAGCCTTTCTGCGGTTCGCAGAATGATATCGAATGTCGGGGTGGAGAACATATGGGATCTAATGAATGTGCGTATCTGTGACCGTGTAGGCACTGGCAGACCAAAGGAAAATCCATATAGACTGCGTAAATACAAAGCCATGATAGAAGAAGCTATGAGGGACCCGATATCTGTAAAAATGCTTAAAATTGATGGGAAACGGCTTATGGAAGTTACACACGAAACTCCAGGACCTAAAATTGGCTATATTTTGAATGCTTTATTAGAGGAGGTACTGGAGAATCCAAAGCTAAATACTAGTGAATACCTGGAGAAAAGGGGAGCGGAGCTTATAAAACTACCGGAAGCAGAATTAAAAAAGCTGGGGGAAAAAGCAAAAGAAAAAAAAGAGGGAATAGATGAGGAAAATATTGAAGAAATAAGGAAAAAGTACTTCGTTTCATGATTAACATAGCTAATTAGTAGCACGTGAAACAATTTTATCCATAGACACAATTAAACCGCGACGTATGCGCAATTATCAGGTTAGGAATTGATGATTACGCGTATTTCGCGGTTTATGAGAGTGAAGTTCATTTACGAAGGAGTCAATGGCGACTCAACGAAAACTGACCTACGGAGTCAACTAAGGGAAGGCATGTATTTTCCTGCTAAAAAAGTAAAATTTTCCAAGAGTGGAAATGTAAATTGTGATTGAGAAGGAATACATTATAAGCCAAAGCTGACAAAGGGTTGTTCCCTCTTCGCTAGAACTTCAAAAAAAGAGCCTACTACCCAGCACTATGTGAAAGAACAATGCTATGTGTAATCCTCGGTTGACACTAGCTGATCTGTCCTTTATTTTATCAACAAACAAAATCCTGTAAAGGACATATTTGGGAGAAGCTGTGGATAAGTGTCCTTTATCTTAAAATTAATTCTATTGGACAATGATCAGAGCCGTAAACGGTGTTGAGTATCTTGGCTTTATCCACATGTTTCAAAAGTCCTGGCGTAATGAAAAAATAATCGATCCTCCAACCCACATTCCTTTCTCTTGAGAATGTTTTCATATCCCAATAAGTATATTGGTCTTTCAGAGAAGGGAATTGATGCCTGAAAATATCTATGTACCCGCTATTTACAACCTCATCTATCCAAGCTCTTTCTACCGGCAGGAAGCCAGTATTCTTTTCATTTTCTTTTGGCCTGGCTAGGTCAATCTCCGTATGTGCAGTATTGATATCTCCACAGAATACGATTTCATATCCTGCTTTCTTATGCCTATTTACATATTTTAGGAATTCATCATAGAAACAAAGCTTGTAATCCAGCCTAATAGGCCCGCCTCCGCCATTTGGAAAATATGTATTGATAACAAGAAGCTTGGGGAGGCCGTTTCCAAAAGCATTTTCTCTAAAAAATAAGCCTAAAAATCTGCCTTCCTGGTCAAAATCGGGCATTCCAAGTCCATATTCAACTTTATCCGGCTTCACTTTTGAGTAAATTGCTACCCCGCTATAGCCCTTTCGGCCTTTGGAATGGTCGAAATAGCCGTGATATCCTTCTGGGTTCTTTATTCCTTCTTCCAATTGATCTACATGGACTTTTGTCTCTTGTAGACAGTAAATATCAGGAGACTTCTGGAGAAACCAGTCAAATCCGCCTTTTTTAACATTTGCCCGCAAACCGTTTACATTCCATGAGACGATATTCATGGATCAAGTATAATTTATTTCCTCTTATTATGAAACTGTTGGTGGATTTTTTTGAGCTGATTGTCAGTAACATGTGTATATATCTGCGTAGTTCCAATATTTGCATGACCTAGCAGGATTTGAACCGAACGAAGATCCGCACCATTTGAGAGAAGGTCTGTAGCGAAGCAATGTCGGATCACATGTGGCGTAACTTTCTTGGAAATCCCGGCTTTTATGGCATACCCTTTGATTATTCTCTCAATTGAACGCCTAGTCAGGCGCAATTCCTCTTTTTCCGCTCTTTCTTTGCCATCGGCCTTAACAAATAGAGCATCATCTACATCAGTTCTCTTGTCTAAATACTTTTTCAAGGCGCTTTTTGCGGTATCAGAAAGGAAAACCACCCTAATTTTCTCGCCTTTTCCGCGGATTGAAAACTCATCTGCACACAGATCAATATCTCGAGAAAGGGAACAGAGTTCGGAAACACGAAGTCCTGTTGAGAAAAATAGCTCCATAATAGCCTTATCACGGAGGGACTTTTCATCATTTCCTTTTGGCGCCTCCATCAAACGCTTCAATTCCTCGCTAGAAATGAGATCGATATGGCGTTCTCCAACCTTAGCCAGCTCAATATATTCCGGAGAAAGCGTCTTTACCCCTCTTTTTGATAAGTATTTGAGAAAAGAGCGGAGGGCAATAAGATGATAATTCTGCGTCTTTTTCTTGAGCGTTTCGCCTGTAACCCTGTTATTTCCGCCGGTCTGGCGGTTTAGCCAGAGGCGGTAGGTTCGCACTGCATTTTCGGTAATATCACTGACATCTTTTGCTTTGGCGAAATCTATAAATCTCTTGAGATAATGGTCGTAATTCCTAACAGTTTGGACCGAACGGCCCTTTTCTATTTCAATGTATTCGAGAAACTCCTGCTTGAGAGTTTTAATATTGTGCGACATGGTATAAGTATACAGTCCCTTGCAATTCAAAGCTATTCGTGCTATGATCCTTCATCATGCTTACAACCAGAGTAAAAGCTAATGTTATTAAGACAGCAGCGATACATGACAAAGACACGGGTTCTCCCGAGGTTCAAATTTCAATATTGAGCAAGAAAATCGACGAATTGGCAATGCATTTGAAGAAACACAAGAAGGACAACCATTCAAGACGAGGCCTCCTAGCTATGGTGGCAGACAGACAAACTCACATGAACTATTTGAGGAAGAAGCACCCAAAGCGTTACTCATCCATCGCAAAGAAACTGGACTTGAAGAAATAATCTCAATCTCTGTAAGTTTTTGTAAGTATTTTAGTTTTAGGTGCTATAATAGCACCATAGTTAATAATTTTTTATATGGCAGTAATCAAACATAAGGAACAGCGCGTGGGAGTTTTCATAGACACGGCAAATATTTATCATAGCGGTAAACATTTATACAACTCAAAAGTGAATTTTGGACAAATAGTGAAGGATGCGGTAGGTGATAGGCAGCTTATACGGGCTTTTGCCTACGTCATCACCACGGAAGCCGGCGATGAAAAGGCCTTTTTTGAAGCTCTAACTAAAATGGGCATCGAGACAAAAACAAAAGACTTGCAGATTTTTGGCAGCGGAGCAAAGAAAGCCGACTGGGATGTTGGTCTTGCGATGGACGCAGTTAAAATAGCACCGAAACTAGACGCGGTAGTAATAGTAGCTGGGGATGGAGACTATATTCCTCTGGTAGAATATTTGCAGACAAACCAAGGATGCCAAGTGGAAGTGGTTTCTTTCGGTAAATCCACATCATCGAAACTAATAGAAGCTGCGGATGACTTCATGGATCTCGACGCCAACGCGCAAAAATATCTCATAGGGAATAGGAGACCGCAAAAAATGCAAAAATAATGAACGAGGAAAAGAAACCGGAAAATATACCATCTGGAGTAGTCATGAAAGAAATGATGGAACAAATCATCCCAAAGGATGTTAAGAATGAGACCTTGCCAAACCCAGGACCAGAAATGGCAATAAACACCAAACCTGTGCTAACGCAGGAATCCATTCGTACTTATGAAAGCGACCTGGCTAAGGCGTTGGCCCAAAAGAAAACATCGGCTATCACTATAGCGATGGCAGAAAGCAAAAAGAAGGATGGGACGGATAGTATATCTACTGCTCCCGCTAAAAATATCATCAAACCTTTGCTTTTGATTTTAGCAAGTCTCATACTACTAGGCGGGGGGATTACTGGAGGATACGCACTTTATCTCAAGAGTCCATTGGCTAGGCCAAAGGCAATCCCCATACCGTCTGTCCTGGCCAGCTTGATTCCAAGTGATAAAAAAATCTCTTTGAACGCTGGCATTTTGGCCGGCAAGGACATGCTAGCAGAAATATATTCTCAAATTAATCAAAACATCCTGTCTTCTGGAAAAATCTTGGAAATAGAGATAGTTGATACTGCTTCGGACTTTATAAAAAAGGCAAACGTAAATATGCCGGACATTCTATTGCGCTCTCTTACTGACCGATGGATGTTTGGAGTATACGCGGAAGAAACCGGCCAGAAAACACCATTTGTAGCCTTGACCACGGATTTTTTCCAAAATGCTTTTGCGGGTATGCTGTCATGGGAAAAGACGATGGCCGAAGATCTTTCTTTACTGCTTAACTACAGAAAACGAGCATTGAGTGGAAGCGAAAATGCTTCAAGTACAATTGGTTCTTATTACAATATTCAAGGACAATTTACGGATAAACAGTTGCGTAACCGCGATGTACGGGAATTCACAATGAATAATGGTGAATTGCTTTTCCTTTATTCATTTATTAACAAAGAAATGTTCGTAATCACTACAACTGAAAGCGCCTTTTTGGACTTGATTGACCGCATTGAAAAGCATGAATATGTGAGGTAGAATGTCATCATGAATAAAAAGGATATACAATACTTCAAGGACAAGCTGGAAAAAGAAAGGAGGATTTTAGAAGATGAACTGGAAACCGTCGGACACAAAAATAGTGGGAAGACTGCCGCCTGGGAAGCGACTTCTGGCACTATGGAAGTAGATACGGCTGATGACAATGAAGTCGCTGATAAACTGGAAGAGTTGGAGGAGAATGAGCTGATACTTGGACAATTAGAAAAACAACTTACGGAAGTTAAAGCCGCGATCGAGAGAATAGAAAAAAATACCTACGGTATCTGTGAGGTATCAGGAGAGCAGATAGAAAAAGAGAGGCTGGAGGCGAATCCTTCTGCTAGGACATGTATCGCTCATATGAAGTAAGTAAGCAAAGAGGCCTTTCGCATTATAGATTTTTAAAGTTTATTGAAAATTTATCAGGAGTTTATCTCTTGCGTGTATGCTGAAGCCATGAAGGTTTGCAATATATACACAGCGCGGCTTTCTGGACTTAATGTCCACACCGTGACTATTGAAGTAGACCTTTCTAAGGGTCTGCATATTTTGCGCTATACTGGATGCTTTACACTACAAACAGAGATTCTAGAACATCTAGAAAGGATTTTTTGCCCCGCGAATTTCAAAGTGGACATGAGGGCCAGTAGTCTTTCCAGTCATTCCTACTGTAGCAATCCGATCTCCTTTTGACACTTTGTCTCCGACGGAAACTAGATTCTTGGAATTATGTGAGTAGAGAGTCTGTGTGCCGTTTGGATGAGAAATAATAACGTAATTTCCGTAACCTCCATTCCACCCTCCATTATTCATACTTGCAATAACTGTCCCGCCTGCGGCGGCGTATATAGGAGTTCCAATATTAGCTGCCAAGTCCACGGCATTGTTTCCATGTAGGCCTTGAGATTTTTTTCCTCCGAAAATCGGCCTCATGTAATAGGAAGGGGGTGCGCTTTTATTATTCTTGCTGGAGTTCACGGAGGACCTTGCCTCTATGTCCGGCTCTGCGTCAGGGATAATAATTGTACTCCCGACAGCTAAGGTAGAGTTTCGCGAAATATCATTGTAAATAAGCACTTCCTCCAAATCAGCCTTGTATTTAGAGACGATACCGTCTATCGTATCTCCTTTTTTAACAATATGACGTATGCCCGTTATAGGCAAAATAACAAGAGTCTGACCTTCCCTCAAAGTTGGATTCCTTCCAAGATTGTTGGCCCATATGATAGTATTGGCCGAAACATCAAACATCGAGGCGATTTCAGATAAAGTGTCTCCGGAGCGAACAACATAAAGACTGATCTGTGTATTGGAAACCTCTTCAATTTCGGAGATTGTTCCTGAAGGCCCGATTTCGGCCTGAAGAGAATTTTCTGAATGGAGTACCGGCTCATTCAAAGCTAAATATGGATTGGGATTAGAATTAACCACCGCCTTTAAAATCGGCATCTTTTGGGAATTTGGGGCATCATAAGTTTCCAATGTCTTCGCAGAAGCCTTGTCGCCTGCCACATCAGAAATAAATGAAAAAAAACCTGCATTAGAGGTTTTTGGATAGAAAGCCGGAATAGAGATAAGGATTAAAGCGATGATAACCTCTTTAGAGAGGTTAATAAATGAATAAGTATTTTTTGAGAAAATGTGACGGAAAAATTCCATAATGAAAATAGTCTTTCGGCAATAGGGAAGTCGTTTATTCAACGAGACGGTAGTACGGGATGTATCTGTAGTATGGCTTTGTTGAGCCAGATTTTTACCTTTATTTGAGAAGGTACTTCAATAGGTTAACCGAGAGCGACTATAAAGTCAATATGGTCAAAGTGGACAGTTTTTATGCTATAGTGATGGAATGAGTGAGCTAAATGCCAGGCAAAAAGAAGCGGTGGAGACCATATCCGGGCCTTTGCTCATTTTAGCTGGAGCTGGGGCAGGAAAAACCAAAACTATTGCTCACAGAATCCTCCACTTGGTCACAAATGGCATAGATCCGTCAAAAATCTTAGCCATTACATTTACAAACAAAGCAGCGAAAGAAATGAGAGAGAGGATCATGGGATTATTGAGAGCCAACAATGGGTTAAATAGCCCTGTCTCCATGGGTCAATCTCCATTCGTAAGCACTTTTCACGCCCTAGGGGTGAAGATCATAAAAGAAAACAGTATGTTGGCCGGTTTGCCGCGCCATTTTACAATATTTGATAGAAATGATTCCAAGAGAGCAGTAAAAGAGGCATTGGAGGAACTTCAGTTGGATCCGAAACAATACGAACCAGGTACCCTTCTGAATGCCATATCCCGCGAGAAGGGAAATGGAGTGACTGTATCAGAATACATAGGAAAACTTACTGGAGGACAGCAGGAATTCTACCAAAAGACAGTAGGTCATGTTTGGGAGAAGTATGAAAAGATCTTGGTTAAGGAAAAATCAGTAGATTTTGATGATTTGCTGCTGAAGACTTTTCTGCTAATGAAGAAAAATCATCAAATTCGAGAAAAATATCATGCTACTTGGGAATATATACATATAGATGAGTATCAAGACACAAATAAGGTACAGTATGAATTAGCTATGATGCTTACCGGCAAAGATAGAAACATCGCAGTTGTTGGAGACATTGATCAGATGATATACGGCTGGAGAGGAGCGGATATCCAAAACATTCTGAATTTTGAGAGAGATTATTCAGATGCCAAAATTGTCGTGCTGGAAGAAAATTATCGTTCCACTCAAACTATTCTTGCGGCTGCCAACAATGTTATCCAAAAGAATGTCCTGCGCCGAAAGAAAAATCTTTTTACAAAAAATGGGGAGGGGGAAAAGATCGGACTCTTCATTTCATACACAGAAAAAGAAGAGGCACGAATCATCGCCGACAGCGCACGAGATCTCATAGAAAAAGGGGTCGACCCAAAAGAAATATGCGTGCTGTATAGGGCAAATTTCCAATCACGGGTACTGGAAGAAGCTTTTCTGAATAAAAATGTTCCATATCAAATCCTTGGAGTGAGATTTTTCGAAAGAAAAGAAATAAAAGATACTCTTTCTTTTATTAAGGCCTCTCTAAATAAAGAAAGCTCCAGCGACATATCGAGGGTCATCAACATACCTCCTCGGGGCATTGGGAAAGTAACGATGATAAAAATTTTGGCCGGGCAAAAGGAGTCTATGCCTCCAGCCATGCGGATAAAAGTTTCGCAGTTTTTTGATCTCCTTGACCGCATCAAAAGTGTCGTGACAACAAACAAGCCATCTGATACTATCAAATATATTTTAAGGGAGACCGGAATGGAAAATATGTACAAAAATGGCTCTGCCGAAGAACAAGAAAAGCTCGAAAACCTAAGGGAATTAGCCACGGTTGCGACACAGTATGATTCTCTAACCCCAGAGGAAGGTATAGAAGCGCTTCTTTCAAACGCGGCCTTGGCCACTGATCAGGACGAGCTCGAAAAAGACCATGACGCGGTGAAATTGATGACTGTTCACGCTTCGAAAGGGCTGGAGTTTGACTATGTTTTTATCGCCGGACTTGAGCAGGATTTATTTCCTCATCAGCGCATTGGCAAAGACGAAATCAGCCAGTCGGAAGCGGAGGAAGAGAGGAGATTATTCTATGTCGCGCTGACAAGAGCAAGAAAAAAAGTCTTCTTGAGCTATGCGCAGCTGCGTACGATATACGGCGCACAAAAAGTGAATTCACCCTCTGAATTCATCTCTGACATTGGCGATGAGCACTTGGAACCAGAGGTAGAAAATAGCGATGACAGGCCGAGGGGAGTCAAGGCTATCTTTATAGATTTTTAATATGAATAATTTTTTAGCAAAAAAATCCTTGGGACAAAACTTTCTGCATGCTCCAAATGTAGTCTCTGCCATAGTGCACGCCGCGCGTATTTCTCCCGGCGATATAGTACTTGAAGCTGGTCCGGGAAAGGGAATTTTGACAAAAGGACTGATGGAAGCCGGCGCAAGTGTGATCGCTGTAGAGAAAGATGACAGAGCAATTCCATTTTTGCAGGAAAAATTCCTGGAGGAAATAAAAAAGGGGAGACTGAAGCTCGTACATGCGGATATTTTGGAATTTGATCCGGCAGAATATGGATTAGAGAATGGAAAATATGCTATTGCCGCAAATATTCCATATTACATCAGCGGAGAATTCTTGAGAAAATTTTTGGAAGCAGACATTCAGCCTTCTAGGATGGTGGTCATGCTCCAAAAAGAGCTGGCAAAGAGAATTGTCGATGACAAGGGAAGCATTTTGTCCATGTCCGTAAAAGCCTATGGAAAACCGAAATATCTAACCTCCGTACCCAGGAAATTCTTCCGTCCGATCCCAAATGTCGACTCCGCTGTACTCTTAATCGACGATATTTCCAAGGCATTCTTCACTGAATCAAGCAAAAGGGCCTTTTTTGAAGCCATAAAAGCCGGTTTTGCCCATAAGCGCAAAGTTTTAATAAAAAATCTGGAAGGTGTGATTTCGCCTGATAAATTAAAAAAAATCTGGGAGCAGGAGGGATGGTCTCAAACTATTCGCGCTGAAGAACTAAAACTGGAAGATTGGAAAAAGATATCTACATAGGTTTTGATTGTGTTCCTTGGTATAATTTGGGAGATATGGGGCCAAAAAATATTATTTTGATAGTAATGGCTATCTCCATTGTAGCTGGGGCATTTGTCTTCGCTGAATTTAGAAACAATCAACTCAAGAAGGTAGTGTATAACGCTCCCATAGCTACTGGAAACAATGATGAATTATCATCGGCAGCGCTTAGCGATTACAGCCTGAAGGATACTGACGCAGACGATCT
>CAYGIZ010000005.1:10513-16746 GCA_964350075.1 uncultured Candidatus Saccharibacteria bacterium
GATACGGATGCAGATGGGACTCCGGACGGCAAAGAAGCCAACTCTGGAAGAAATCCTCTCGTTAAAGGCCCGAATGATGGCATGAGGAACACTTCTGTTTCCACATCCACCAAGGCAAATTTGACTCCTACGGATAAACTGGCTCGGGACTTCTTTGCAAGGTATATGGAATTAAATCAGCTGGGCTTGGCCAAAGATGCTCAAAGCCAGCAGGAACTGGTTGGGCAAGTTCTAAAAAATGGACTTGTGTTGGAAATACCGAAGTCTTTCACGCTCAAGGATATAAAAATTTCTCCTGATAGTTCCAAAGAGTACGCCACACGATACGGAAACCTGCTAGGGGCTGTTTTCAACAATAATCAGATTCTTGGCAGGGATGAAGCTGTTATAGCAAAAGAAAGTCTGGAGAAAGAAGAACCAGAAATATTAAGGGAAATAGACCCTATAATTTCTGCGTACAAAAAAATAATTGAGGGGCTTTTAAAAATATCGGCTCCCTCTAATGCCGCCTCTACGCACTTAGACATCGTAAACTCTGTGAGTAAATTTCTTTTCATAGCTGAATCATTTCGCAAGAGTGACGTAGATGCCTTAAAAGGTCTGCAAGCTGCCAGTGGGTATCTTGATGCAGGAAAATCCCTCATAGATTCTCTTCAGGCAATGAAAAAATATTTGTCTTCTTTGAATATTTCGTATGCTCCAAATGAGCCTGGGAATATGTTTTTCAGATAAAAATATATGAGCAATTACTTTAAAAAAATAACTGCCTCTCTTCTAATCCTGACGATCATAGCAGGAACGACTGGAATTCCCCGAATGGCAGAGGCACAACTGGCGACAGTTGAAGTTAATTCGACACCCAGCTTGTTCCAGCAGATCGCACAAACTCTTAGCTCGGCAACATCCGCCTTTGCCACATACTCCCTGGAGTTCAAAGCATTCGTGCTAGACACTCTGGCCACAACTCTGGCAAAGCAACTGATTCGAAGCCTCACAGCTAGCGTGGTTAATTGGATAAATTCCGGTTTCGAGGGAAGTCCTTCGTTTGTTACAAATCCCGGGTCATTCTTCTTGGACGTTGCCGATCAAATAACAGGGGCTTTTTTGGCGAAAGCGGGCGGTCCTTTGACTGAACTGTGTTCTCCCTTCAGCATTGATATTCGCATCGCCCTTGCCTTCAAATATCACCCCAATATTCAAAAGAAATATACATGTACTCTCGGCGCGATCATTAAAAATAGTAAAAACGCAGTTCAAGGAGCAAGTATCAATGGATTTACCGCCGGGGACTTCAGACAAGGCGGCTGGCCAGCTTTCGTCTCTCTGACAACTCAACCACAAAATAATGTATACGGAGCTTACTTTGAAGCAGATAGTGAACTCTCACTTCGTGTTGCCAAGGCACAACTACAACAGAAAGATGAGATTGGAGCAGGAAGAGGTTTCCTGTCATGGAGAGATCGAGGTTGCCTAAAGAAGCAGGAACAAGCAAAGAAGAACTACTATACCGAACGTCCTGATCAGGGAACAGGGGAAGGAGATTATACTGGCCCCGAAAGAGATTACGAGGGATCGGGAGAAACGGCGAATGCTCTGAAGGCCACGCCACAGGATTGTCCCATCAATACTCCGGGATCAGTTATTGTCAGCTCTCTTGAAACAACTATCAATAGCCCTCAACTTGAATTAGCATTAGTGGACTCTATCAATGAGATTGTCAGCGCTCTTGCTGCCCAGCTTGTAACTAGAACCCTGCAAGGTGGTCTTCGAGCGCTAAGCGGAGGTGGTCCAAGTGATTCAACAGCCTACATTAATCAAGTCGTGCAGGAAGGAAATACAGCAACTGATCAAGTTACGGATATGAAAAATAACTTTATCAAGAGCGTGGAAAAATATATTTCTGACACGCTTCAATATAAAACCAACAAGGATCAATCTCTGAATCTTATATTGGATGTAAAAAATAAATATGATGACGCAAAGAAATGCTATGACGATAAAATAGCTGGACCTCCACCACTACAAGGAGCACAGTTATCCATTGCGGAAAACAAAAAGACTGAAATTGATTCCGCTCTTAGGACTAACGTCACACCTGTAGCGACAAAACTTCTAGCCGAAGCGAAAGAGGCTGATACCAGATACGTAACACTGACCACCTTGAGAGATGAAGCAAATGCCGCAAAAACCGTAAATGAGTTGAATGCTCCTACACAGAAGTTCGCCCTCATGCTCCAAAATCAAAGCCTTACCGATGCCGCTGATATTGTGAATTCCCAGCAAGAGCTTGGGGAGGTTAGATCTTCGACCTCAGACATGAATCGAGATGCTGAAAGGAAGGTTCAGGAGTGCCAGATATTCCGCTGAAATATAATATGAAGAAATATTTATCAACAATCATAACAGCGAGCGCGATCCTCATAGTAGGTGGAGTTATTTTGTTGCCGCAGATAGCGCAAGCACAGCTCATTGATTTCATTGCGCCGAGTGTCTTCAATAATGTAGTCAGCTGGCTTGGAAATCGTCTCCTCACCTTAACTTCCTGGGCCGTCACAATAGGCGGACTATTCTTGAGCATATCAATGAATATTACTCTGCACATAAAAGAATTGTATCAGGCAATTCCCGCCATAGAGTCAACGTGGGTAACTATCCGAGACCTATCCAGCATCTTTATTATTTTCATGCTTCTCTACTCCGCAATCGTAATGATACTTGGAGTAAAAGGGCCTGCGTTTGGTAAGCTTGTCTTGAATATATTCATAGCGGGAATTCTCATAAACTTCAGCCTTTTCTTTGTAAGAGTCGCTGTTGACGCCTCGAATCTCGTATCTCTTCAGTTTTATAATGCGATTGCGCCAAAAGCTACACAGGGATGGACCATTGAAAACGCCTATTACGATGGAGGATTGTCAAATATATTTATGCAGAGCCTAAAAATACCTAAAATTTATAATAATAAGGGTTGGCTGAAGGATGCAGACACTACCGGGGCTATAGTACTAGCAACTTATGGTGGCGCCATACTCATGATAACAGCGGCATTCAGTTTTTTCGCGGCGGCAATCGCTTTTACCATACGTACTGGCCTGCTCATATTTGTCATGGCTCTTTCTCCATTGTTCTTCGTGGGGATAATATTTCCACAAATACAAGCTCAAGTCTCTAGCAAATTGTTAGGAATACTTAAAAACCAGCTTATATTCATGCCTGTGTACTTGGGTTTGATGTATGTTGCGTTGAGATTCATAAGTGATGAAGGATTCCTCAAAATATTTAACACATCGGCGTTAAATCCGGAGCTTTCTAGTGTCACAGGGTTTACCATGGCTGGAATTGTCATTCAATATACAATTGCGGCACTCTTTATCAACGCTCCTCTCATAGCGGCAATCAGCTTTGGGGCATGGGGGGCAAAATGGGCACCGGATGCTAGAAGTATCGGAAAGATGTTTGGCGGTCTGGTGGGGAGAAATACACTTGGACGAGCAGGGGGTGCATTGGGTAAGTCTTTCGATACAATGGCGGCAAATTACCAGGGATCGGCCGGTGGAAGAGCAGCTTCCTCTGTGCTAAGAACACTGGGAATCAGTCAGGCTGTTCGGGGTCAATTTTCAAGCATGGAAAAGGGTAAGTATGGAGGCAGTCAAACTAATTCTGACATAAAGAAGGAAAACAAAGAACGAGAGAGATATGTTTCTGGAGTAAGAAGAGGGCAGGTTCAAGTTGCCGCCATTGGAGCAGTTGTTGGATCGAATGTCCCTCCAAGCGCTGCCCAAATGAAGATTTTCAGAGACGAGGTGGATAAGATGGGTAATAAAGATTTCGAAAATATGGACTTCAAAACTCTATCAAACCCCATTTTTGCCTCAAATCTTTCTTCAAAACAAGCTGAGTCTCTTCTTGATAGCGAAATATTTACACAAAAAGAAAAGGATGATTTCAAAAAAGCGAGAAAAGATCAGCTTATTACGGTGTTTAATAGTGGAGTTAGCAATGACATTAAGGAGCACATGAAGAAACTTTCTGGTAAAGAACTGTCAAAATTTGACCATGCTCAATTAACAAAAAACGAAGTCATTGATCATCTTACCCCTTCCCAACTACAAGAAATGCGAGATATTGATAATACAATCAAAGCAGCAATAGGGAACAGGATTAATGGTTTACCAACAAACACAAGTCATAAAGCTAAGGGTTATATTAGAAAAAATTTAGCAGAGTGGCAATAATTATTAACCTATGGAAAATCAAAACACACAGAATATACCGGTGGACATACTTGAGGCAATTGATTCTTCTCATGTATACACAAAACTGGAAAAGATTGCGGATCGTTACAATCTGCACATCGATCAACTAGGACAGTTAAATGTGGATACCGAAGGAGTAATGATTGGAAAAATTAAATCGGATAAATTCGTAGAAACAATCGCAAAAGATCTTGAAATTTCTGAAGAGATTGCAGAAAAAATTGCTATCGACATCAATAATGAAATATTCGCCAGCCTGCGGGAATCCCTTCGTAAAATGCAGGAGAATAAGGAAATTAAATCCATTCCCCTCTCCACTCCTCCCCCCATCTCCCCAAACACCCTAAATCTTTCCAATGAAAAACTGGAAAAAGCCGGGGGATTCACGATAGAGAATCGTCCGCCTTCTAATTCCCCCATGTATAACGACTCCCTCCTAACGAAAGAAGATGTACTGAAGGAAGTTGAGGAAGTAGATGAAATAGTGGGTATAAAGAAGGGAGTGTCGTTTGTAGATCACTTGCTTTCAAGTCCTGTCTCATCTCCACAGCAAACTGAAAGTGTAAAAGAGGAACCGAAGGAGGAGATTAAGAAGTCAGAGCCTGCAAAATACACGGTTGATCCATATAGAGAACAGATTTAGTGATATAATATATATATGCGTTTCCAAGTCCCACAGTTCATTGAAGTCGAAGATAAGATATTCGGGTCACTTACCCTAAAGCAGTTCATATATCTTGCCGGTGGAGGAGGTTTATCCTTTGTAATATTCAGGATATTGGATTCCTTGGCCCTTTCCGCTCTGCCTATTATCATTATAATGTCCTTTTCCGCCTCATTAGCCTTCTACAGGATAAACAACAAGCCGTTCATATATATAGTAGAGGCCGCCTTCAAGTACTATTTCGCCAATAAGCTATATATATGGAAAAAAGAGGAGAATGTGAAAACCCAATCTTCTGATGAGCAGGAAGTAAAGAAATATGCTTCGGTCATGGTGCCAAAAATTTCCGACAGCCGACTAAAGGATCTAACCTGGAGCCTGGATATAAAAGAGAGTATGTACACGGATAAAAACCAAAAATAATATGACCGCTGCATCAAAAACAACCCAAGATTTTGTGCCGATACGTGAAATCCGAGACGGCATTGTCATTCTAAAGGATGGATCTATGAGAGCCTTAGTATTAGCTTCATCACTGAACTTCGCATTGAAATCATCCGATGAACAAAATTCAATTATCTTTCAGTTCCAGAACTTTCTTAATTCTTTGGACTTTTCTGTCCAAATCTTTGTGCAATCGAAAAAACTAGACATAAGGCCATATATAGCTCTTTTGGAAGAGAGATACAAGGAACAAGTGACTGAACTGATGAAAATACAGACGAGAGAGTACGTGGAATTCATAAAAACTTTCGTGGAAAACTCAAATATAATGACCAAGAGTTTCTTCATGGTCGTGCCATACACACCTCCGGCAATGACAGCCTCCAAGAATCCCATAAGCAATATTATGAAGAAAAATAAGGGAAGCGCGGAAGCGAAAGTAACAGAGAATGCAGAATTTGATGAATACAGGAGCCAGCTTGAACAGAGAGTGGGGGTAGTGGAGCAGGGCCTGGTGCGGTGCGGGATCAGAGTGGCCGAACTTGGAACTGAAGAAGTGGTAGAATTGTATTACAAAATATTCAACCCCGGAGAAACAGAAAAACCTATACAAATAAATTAAAATGGGACTATTTAAAAAACTTTTAGGAAAAGAAGAAAAACCGCCGATCACATCTCTCATGCCCCAGGAGATATATGAAGCCGGAATTCTGGAACTCAAGGACATCATTGCTCCTTCTGCTTTGAAAATCAGCCCGAAAGAATTAAATCTGGGCGAGAAGGTTGCCAGGACGTTCTTTGTTATCTCATATCCGCGCTTCCTAACCGAAAGCTGGTTCGCACCAATCATAAACCTCGACAAAGTCTTTAAC
>CAYGIZ010000006.1:0-14836 GCA_964350075.1 uncultured Candidatus Saccharibacteria bacterium
GACATGGAGAGCCTTAGCCTTCGCCTTTTTATTTATTTTTCTATCATAATCCTTCTCGCTTCTTGGTCCGTGAGCTATACCTCCTCCGACCCAGATGGGCGATCGGGTAGATCCGTGTCGAGCGCGTCCTGTACCCTTCTGCTGCCATGGCTTCTTTCCCCCTCCGGAGACCTCGCCTCGAGTCTTGGTATTTGCGATAGAGTGTCTCATACTGGAAGTCATGGAAACAACAACCTGATGCACCAGGTCTGCGTTCCAAGGCAGGCCAAAAATATCCTTAGAAAGCGTTACTTTCCCAGATTCCTGGCCTTTTTGGTTGTAGACTATTGTTTCCATAAAGTTATCCTCGTATCTCTACTATCGTGCCTCTTTTGCCGGGGATAGCTCCAGAAATATATAGTATATTAGCAGCAGAGTCAATATTTAAAACCTTTAGGTTTTTGACCGTTATCCTATCACTCCCCATGCGTCCTGCCATGCGCATTTTCTTTGGCACTTTGTTTCGAAGTCCTCCTCCGATAGATCCAGGTTCTCTCTCCGAGTGCTTTTGACCGTGAGTCCTGGGTCCTCCTCCGAAACCATGTCTCTTCACCACTCCCTGGAAGCCCTTACCCTTGGAAATTGCCACGATATTTACCTCATCGCCCTCTTGGAACTGCGATACATCCATTTTATCACCGGCCTTCTGGGTTGCGTCAGTTGATTTGAATTCTTTTCTGACTTCCTTCTTCTTTGTTTTTTTGGCGGAGATCTGAATAGCGGCATAACCGTCTTTCTCAACAGTCTTGACTTGAGTAACTGTGATCGGCTCGGCCTGAACAAGAGTCGTAGCATGCACTACGCCGTCCTTATCGAAGATCTGAGTCATATTCAGTTTTTTTCCGAGAATGTATTTCATAAAAGCCGTGCGGTATTTGTTACATCATCTTCACGTCGATATTGACTCCTGACGGCAGGCTCAAGTTTGTCAGAGCTTCAATAATTTTTTGATTTGGGTTAAGAATGTCTATCAAGCGCTTATGTACTCTCATTTCAAATTGCTCACGCGCGTTCTTGTAAACGAACGAAGATCGGTTTACTGTATATTTCTTGATCTCTGTAGGAAGAGGGATTGGACCAAAGAACTGCACGTCGTATCGGATGGCAGTATCCATGATCTGCTTCAGAGAAGCATCTAGTATCTTGTGCTCATATGCCCTAACACGGATACGAAGTCTAGGTTCAACCCCCTCTTTTGCAGCCTTAGCCACCTTTGCCTTAGGTTTTGCTATTTTCTTATCCTTTGAAGCAACAGTGGCCATATATATTAAGCTACAACCTTCGTTACAACTCCAGCTCCAACAGTCTTACCTCCCTCTCGGATGGCAAATCTCTGCTGTGCATCGAGAGCGACTGGCGCTACAAGCTTGACCTTGAACGTTACCGTATCTCCAGGCATAACCATTTCTACTCCTGCCGCTAGTGTAACCTCTCCCGTAACATCTGTTGTTCGGATGTAGAACTGTGGCTTGTATCCTGTGAAGAATGGGGTGTGTCGTCCTCCCTCTTCTTTCTTAAGAATGTAAACCTCTGATTCGAATTCTGTATGAGGCTTGACGGAACCAGGCTTTGCAAGCACCATTCCTCTGGTCACATCATCCTTTCCAGTTCCTCGCAATAGCAGTCCAGCATTGTCTCCTGCCATACCCTCCTTTAGAGATTTATTGAACATTTCAATTCCGGTAATGACAGTCTTTGAAGTATCCTTGAAGCCGATGATCTCGACTTCCTCTCCAACCTTGACCATTCCCTTCTCGATCCTTCCTGTAACCACAGTTCCTCGTCCTTCGATAGAGAAGATGTCTTCAATAGGCATAAGGAATGGCTTATCAACTTCACGAACAGGAGTAGGAATGAATGTATCTAGAGCTGTCATCAACTCCTTGATCTTGGCTACATATGTAGCATCTCCTTCAAGAGCCTTGAGAGCGGATCCTCGAATAACTGGAGCAGCCTTTCCATCGAAACCGTTCTTTGTAAGTAGCTCACGAACCTCTTCCTCGACTAGATCTAGAAGATCTGCTTCAGGAACCATGTCGCACTTGTTAAGGAAGACTACGACGCGAGGCACACCAACCTGCTTTGCCAAAAGAATATGTTCTCTTGTCTGTGGCATAACCCCATCTGTAGCGGAAACTACAAGAATAGCACCGTCCATCTGGGCAGCACCAGTAATCATGTTCTTTATATAGTCGGCGTGACCTGGAGCATCAATGTGGGCATAGTGCCTTGCATCTGACTCGTATTCGACGTGAGCAAGAGAAATAGTAACCACCTTTGTGGCGTCTCGAACTGTTCCTCCTTTGGCGATATCGGCGTAAGCCTTTATCTGTGCCAAACCGTCCTTTGACTGAACGGCTAGAATAGATGTTGTAAGTGTTGTCTTGCCGTGGTCAACGTGTCCGATAGTACCGACGTTAACATGGGGCTTTGAACGATTGAATTCTGCTGCCATAATATAAAATATATAATAAAAATAATAATGCCAACGCAAGAAAAACGCGTACTGGCTATGTTAGCAAGGACACGGATTAATGTCAAATTTTCTAAGGCTTTTTGAACTTCAAACGGGTTTTTATGCAGGAAATGAGGATTTCCTTGATGGTATTGGATTGAAACTTAGACGCACCGAATTGTCGACGTTTGAATTGAAGTGGAATCTCCTTGTACTTTGCTCCCATGGCAATGATTTCAGAAAGAAGCTGTGTTTTGTAGCCAAATCCCTTGCTATATAAGGAGTGGGTATCTAATCCCAGCTTTTCCCCATAATTTCTAACCCTAGTGGCCTTGAGGCCTGTTGTCGGATCGGTGACGCGCAGGAAATTTCTGGATGGGAAAAATAGAATTATTCTGGCTGTCAGCCCTCCTATTTTCGAAAGAAGAATACGGAACATTCCGGACTGCATATGCGATCCTCCTGGAATGTATCTGGACCCGATAACATAATCATACCCATTTTCTATTTCTTTCAACAACACGACGATAGATTCCGGCGGATGTTGGAAGTCTCCGTCGAATTCCATAAGAACATCAGCATGTAGAACTTCCATGGCATATTTGAATCCTTTGAGGTACGCAGCACCAATCCCCTCTTTGTCTTTCTCTTCATGCAGGTGAACATTATTAAATTTAATTATTTTCTCCTTTACCACAGCACATGTTCCGTCAGAAGAATTCCCATCTACTATGAGGATTTGAGTCTCCCAATTTGGAATTGTTGGGATCACCCGATCATTTATATAGTCAATCATCACACCAATATTCCCCTCCTCATTGTACGTAGGGATGATTATAACTGCGACCTGCTTGTTTTCTTTCATATTATCTCCAGCTGGATAACCACATTCTATCAGTTAACTGCGAATCATCTAGCGGCAAACCATAAGTCAACGGACTGAAGTATATGAATAACATCAAAGACATTGCTACAACTCCCACAAAAGTAACTGCTCTAATCCTATGACTTGTAATGCGGTCGACGACAAAAGCAATAGCCATAATGCTGAAAATCAATGCAGCCTGGTAGTGATAAAGGAACATTATCCTGCCAATAAAGATAAAAGGAATAAAACTGACTAAAAAACCTATGGTTATGAAGAGACCGGCTTGCTGGCTTTGCCTTCTGAAAATCAAATAAAAAATAAGAAAGAGGATGGACAGCGTTCCGAACCAGTATAAGAATGGATTTCCCAGAAGGTAAATATAGGATCCGGCTTCGGGCATGGTCTGCCAATAGAATATAGGGCGTAGCATCAGTGGCCATGTGTGCCATTTACTACCGTACGTATGGCCTGCTGTCAGAGTCTTATGTGACTCATACATGACGATGTTCAACTCAATAAATTTTCCAAAAAAACCTTTTGGCTGAATAGATGGATTGGACGCATGAGTATTTCCCATCAAGGTCTTCTGAAATCGATCAGACATGAAGACATCGCCTTTTCCTGTATTTTTCAGATATGAAAAATGAACAGCGAAGATGCTGGTATAGAAGATAAGTCCGATCAAGGCATAGACTGAAATAAATCTTGCGATACTTAGAAACTTTCTTGTCCGTATTATTTCCATAATCACGATGAGCAAGGGAAATGCGAAGCCGGTCCACTTGATGCTGAAGGCCGCCGCAGCCAGAATTGCAGAGAATACGTGCAGGGATTTTCTTCGCTCATTTTTTATATAGATAAGGTAGAGGAGAAGAGCGGAGAATCCAAAGAGAATCATGATGCTGTCAAACATGATAAATCTCGACTGAACTATCAAGGAATTCTCTAGGCATATGAGGATGGCGGCCGAGAATGAAGCCAGCTTCGACATGTTGATATGCCGGCAAATGAAATAGATAATTAGAGGAAGAATAATACCGGCAAGTACAGGTAAAATACGCAGAATGATAATTTCCCAAGGCAATGTATTCCCTATCATCGCGAAGTCAGCATTGTAAGAGACTCCCAGTATGTCTCCGAAGAACTTGACCAGGAGCTTCGCCAGAGGTGGGTGAACATCGAAATAGTATTGGCCAGTGGCATATGCGCTGACAAAACTGCCGTTATGCACCTCGTCGAACACCACAGACGCAGGATGTCCGAAGAATATGAGGTGAGTAAGCAAGCTTAAGACTGTCAGGATAAGAACGGGAATCATTATTGAGATAGGACGGAGTCAAGAAAGTCCCCTATTGAGTAGAATACGGATGCTGCCAAGCTGACACTTCCGCTTGATGATCTACTGACAGAAGAACTAGATGGTGAGGTTGAAGAAGATGGAGAAGCGGATGTAGAAGGTGATGGTGTTGAAGATGATGATGGAGATGGAGAACTAGAAGTGGAAGGGGTGGCAGTGGTTGTCGGAGTAGCCGTCGTCGATGGGCTAGGAGTGGAGCTGGTGGTTGGGGTGGTGTAAGTTGAAGCGGGAGCGATGTTTGCGGTAGTTGATTGGGGCTGAACTGTGATTTGCACAGATGGACTATAGTTAAAACCGTCCGATGTCCGCACATTATAGATTATTCTGACAAATTGATTTATTGATGTTGAATTGTAGAACATTGGATTCCAATCTGTGTTCGACAAGACATTTACATAGGTATTGCAAATCTCTGGTGATGTCCTGGTGCTTACTCCGCTTGGACAAGCAAAGTACAAATTTGCGCTTGTTGTATTTGAAGGAAAGGATAGACGCAACCTTACATTTTTTCCTGAAGAAATTGTGGATTGTTCGGCAATGATAGAAGGATTTGCTACTGGAATCGGTACACTGTCTACGGATCTTGCAAGTACCGTTACCTTAACTTTATTCGTAGTTAAAGCAGGACCGTGAACATAGAAATCATAAGTGCCAGGCTTGAGATTCGATGGGGTCGTGAAATTCAATATCGTCTGAGGCACTCCATCTCCTTTAAGAAGAACCGAGGTGTCTCCTATTCTTATATAGCCGTTATTTGCCAAGTAAGCTCCTTCGATAACTATTGTGTCCCCGGGGTAGAATTGGAAATCTACATTCCCCTTTGAGGAGATTCTGGAAATTGTTGGGCGGTCGTATTTTTTGTCCGGAGCTGTAATGGTGAAGTAATTATCGCTGTAATCCTGCGGTGGATTTGTATCAGGAATATTAGGGCCAGCTAAGATCGCTCTTAATTTAAAGTAATTCGGCTGCATGTTGGCGTACTTAGCAGGAATTGTCCAATTAAAGACTCCTGTGTTTGGTATAGGATTTATATCAAAGCCATCCTCATATGTGACGCCATTTTGTGTACGATATGAAAGCTGGAAACTTACTCTGGAACCAGTTGGCAAGTCGGATGTATTCCATTGTATTGGGTAAGTTTGACCAGTTACAAACCGCTCACCTCCGTTTGGTGTGACTACAGTGATGGAAGGAGTCGCAGTTGATTTAGGTGAGGGAAAAGATGAAGGCGTCTTGATTGTGAATGGCACATCGCTATCATCCACCGTACAGTCATACTCATTATCCACACAGCCTATCCATATTACATATTTGCCAGAAGGAGTTACTTTGGTGTCAGTACCAGGTTTAAACAAAGAATATAGAGGCGTAACTGTCCAGTCTACATAGCCATTATTTGGAATACCAGAGAATATCTTATTTCCTAGGCGTGTCGGTTCATCCAATAGAAAGACCTCCACTTTCTTCGTCCCTCCGGTCCATTTTATTCTGTATGTCTGGCCAGAAGTTAATGATACAGAAGTGTTAGGAGATACTACTTTCAATGTCTGGAAAGACTTGGTAGCAATACACTCGCCATTCCCATTTAAAACATATCCTCTATTGCAGGTCGTGGATACAGTAGTAGGTCTTGCAAGTACCGTTACCTTCACCTTATTGGTCTCTATGGCAGGACCAAAGACCCACATATCGTAATTTCCCGGAGCCAGGTCTGCGGGAACCGTAAAGTCCAAAGTTGACTGAGTATCTCCTTTTCCGTAGAGCTGGATGAATCTATCCCCTATTCTTATAAATCCGTTATCTGCCAGAAGGTGGCCTTCGATTTTTACAGTGTCGCCTGGGAAAAATTGGAAATCTGGATTACTGTTTGAAGAAATTTTTGTAATGGTTGGCCTAGTAACAGAAGGGTCAGATACCGTTTCTTCAATGTCAACGAGATTGAATCCTCCTCTCCTGGCTTCTATTATAAGTGTCTCCACTAACGTCTGGTCTTGCTGCTGGACTTGTATGGAATATTTGCCAGCTGGGAGATTGTACATTGGCGACTTTCCTTCCGAACCAATGGCACTCACTATACTATTCAAAGCAATATTTTTAAGAAAAAATGAGTAGTTTTCGATTCTATCGTCTTCATCTGCCTCTATAGAGAGCTTGTCTCCACTCTTTTTGATTTTTATCGAGAAATTTCCCCAATCATTGTTATCGTTTGAAGTTATATTGTATACGAGGTATTCGTTATCACGGGCGGTAATTGCCATGTAGAAAATCGTCGGATTATCCCTTCCATTTTCCTTTAAAGTTAGTGTTGCCCTGTATTGACCTGGCGTTACATCATAGAAAGGAACTCCGCTTGTATTTCTTTGAGGGAATACATCATCGCCACTGGATGTTTTTAGCGAGAAGATCAGATCTCCCTCTTTCTTTTCTACAGAACTAAAGATGGAAATGTCTACTGATTTAAGCTGACCGCTTACACTTCTTCGAGGAGAGGATATGGAATTACTGATCGTGTTAATAATTTTAGAAATAAAGTCCGATGATCGTGGAGCCAAAGCCGATGTTGGAGTTGGTAAGGCCTGAGAGTGAACAGCAGGAGCAAATACAACTAGACCACATACAAGAGCAACGAACAAAATCAGGTATTTTTTATTCATAATATTTTAGTTTATTGTGAATCATTATACACCATCATCGAACACCTAGAATTTAAGTTATCCCCCCGAGCTTACTTCCTCGCCTCTATGATCTCCTTCTCAACATTCGGTGGAACAACCTCGTAATGATCAAATTCCATTGTCGCGCTTCCCTGTCCTGACGTCATAGATCTTAGCTGTGTGGTGTATCCGAACATTTCTGAAAGAGGCACTTTGGCATGCAGAACCTTGGCTTGGCCTCGCTCCGTCATTTCTTCGATGGTACCTCGCTTGGATGAAATGCTTCCGGTGATGTCTCCCATATACTTGTCTGGAAATAGGACTTCAACTTTCATGATAGGCTCGAGGATAGCTGGTCGAGCTCTCTTGGCAGCTTCCTGGAAAGCCTGGGAACCAGCTATTTTGTACGCGATTTCAGATGAGTCAACGTCGTGATAACTACCAAAAGTAAGCTCACAGGAAACATTTACTACGCGGAAACCTGCGAGTATTCCGCGGTCCATAGCTTCGTGAACCCCTTTCTCAACAGCAGGGATGAATTCCTGTGGTATGACTCCTCCTTTTATAGAGTTGATGAATTCGAAATCATCATAGCGGCTAACGTTCTTTGGAATCTTCTTGCCTGGCTCCAGCGGTTCGAGAGGCTTGATGGTGATCTTGACGTGTCCGTACTGTCCCTTACCTCCAGACTGCTTGATGTATTTATGTTCGGCTTCGGCTTCGGATCGAATAGTTTCTCTATATGCCACCTGCGGCTTGCCAACGTTTGCTTCAACACCGAATTCTCTTTTCATTCGATCAACCATGATTTCCAGGTGCAGCTCTCCCATGCCGGCGATTAGAGTCTCTCCGGTTTCAGAGTTTGATGATATTTTAAATGTAGGATCTTCATTGGCCAGTTTCTTGAGCGCCATTCCCATTTTTTCTTGATCAGCCTTAGTCTTTGGTTCTATGCGAAGAGACACCACAGGATCAAGGAATTTTATTACTTCAAGGATAATAGGCTTTTCTTCATCGCAGAAAGTGTGGGAAGTCAAAGCGTCCTTCAACCCTACTGCGGCAGCGATTTCTCCGGAGAAGACTTTTTTGACCTCTTCCCTGTCATTGGCCTGAAGGCGGACGATGCGCCCCAGTCTTTCTCTTTTGCCTGTTGAAGAGTTGTAAATATATGAACCGGCTTCGATAGTTCCGGAATATACTCGGAAGAATGTCAGCTGTCCGACGAATGGATCGTTCTGAAGCTTGAAGGCTAGTGCGCAGAAAGGCTCGCTGTCATCAGGCTTTCTGAAAACCTCTTCTCCTGTGTTCGGATCAATACCTTTAACTGACGGAATATCCAGAGGCGAAGGAAGATAGTCCACAACGGCGTCGAGAATGAGCTGGACTCCGACATTTTTCAATGCGGATCCAGTGAAAACGGGGAAAATTTTGTTTCCAATGACGGCTTTTCGTATAACTTTCTTTAGATCTTCTATAGAAATTTCTTTTCCTTCTAGATAGGCCTGCATAGTAGCGTCATCGTATTCCACGACTTTTTCAATGAGTTCAGCGCGATATTTCTTGGCATCAGCAAGAAGATTTTCCGGAATTTCTTTTTCAATGACATTTATTCCTTTTTCACCATCAAAGAAATATGCCTTCATCTTTAGAAGATCAACAACTCCTTCATGTTCGCCTTCAAGGCCTACGGGAATCTGGAATCGAACCGCATTCTTATTCAATCTCTCAAGTATAGAAGCATAGGATCTCTCAAAGGAAGCTCCCATGCGGTCCATTTTGTTAATAAAACAGAGGCGAGGCACATTGCTTTCATCGGCATATCTCCAGTTTGTTTCTGATTGAGGCTCAACTCCGGCAACTCCGTCGAAAACCACTACGGCTCCGTCAAGAACGCGAAGGGAACGCTTTACTTCTACAGTAAAGTCGATGTGTCCTGGAGTATCGATAATATTGAAACGGTGCTTCTTTGAAACATCCGGTTTTCCATCCGGACCCTTCAAGTCCCTCATATATGTAGGATTCCAGAAACAGGTAATGGCCGCGGCTGTAATAGTGATTCCGCGTTCCCTCTCCTGCTCCATCCAATCAGTAGTAGTTTCTCCCTCATGCACTTCCCCTATTTTGTGAATTTCTCCTGTGTAGTAGAGGATTCTTTCTGATGTAGTCGTCTTGCCGGCGTCGATGTGGGCAATAATACCGAAGTTGCGCACTTTTTCTAAGGGATAGTCGCGGTTCATAAATGACAAAATTGATAAATTGAATTAATAAGAAGTAAGATGTAGCTTACCGTAAAAGCCTGGAAAATGCAAAAATACATTTTGAGGACGCAATTTGCGACCTTGGAGAAATAGATTAAAACGAGAAGGCCGAAATAATAAGCCAAATAACAAAAACTACGGCAATTAGGCTCAAGATTCCTCTTGCACCGCTTCCGCCTTTTATATCACCCTTCAATTCAGCGCTCTTCTCTCTTTCCATGCACGTAATTACAATGATAAAAGCAGAGAATGCCAATATCGCGAGGGAGCTTAGAGACTTATATAATACTTCTTTGTCGGTGATCACCTCCCATATTGCACAGATTCCTAGAAAAGCCAGTAGGACAGCCGCAACGATCAGTATTCCCAATGTTGCCCGGCGGATAATATTGAAGATAGGATTCGGAACTTCTATTATAGTTTCATTTGCGGAATTTCCAATAAAACGTCCGGCCACTATCACAACAATGGAGATCACTGCCAACAATCCCAAAGTCTGAAAAGATTTAAGTATGACATCTTTACTGAAGAAATCCCATATTCCTAAAATAGAAATGAGCGAGAGGACTGCTACTGCTAAAATAAAGAAGCCCGAAGCTGCGTTTTGTATTGTTTTCATCCCGCCATTATAACATTACCAAGCAAAGTGCGCGAAGGCCTTGTTTGCCTCTGCCATCTTGTGAGTATTTTCTCGCTTCTTGACTGCTTCTCCTTCATTCTTTGAAGCCGCTACTATTTCATCTGCTAGCTTTTCCGCCATTGGCTTTCCTTTCTTTGAGCGCGCCGCGTCAACGATCCATTTCATAGACAAAGCTTGTCGTCTTTCCGGGCGAACCTCTCGAGGAACCTGATAGTTCGCGCCTCCGACTCTTCGTGATCGAACTTCCATGGCAGGAGCTGTATTCTTTAGAGCTGCTTCAAAAACTTCTAGAGGTGCCTCGGTCTTTGCTTTTTCTTTCAAAGTCTCGAAACAATCATATACAATCTTTCTCGCCGCATTCTTCTTGCCTGATTCCATGACGTAGTTTATGAGCTTTGAAACCTTTATGGATTCAAATATCGGCTCGGGCAGAACTGGGTGCTTATTTTTTATTCTTCGTCTCATTTTAGTATTTTAAATTAGTTATTTAGCAGGCTATTTAGCGGCCTTGGGCTTCTTGTTTCCGTACTGGCTTCGACCCTTTCGGCGCTTTTCTACTCCTCCCGCGTCGAGCACTCCTCGAACTACAGTATATCGAAGTCCTACGTCCTTGACTCTTCCTCCTCGCAGAAGAACTACGGAGTGTTCCTGCAGATTGTGTCCTTCTCCCGGGATATATGCAGTGACTTCCATTCCGTTTGTAAGGCGAACTCTGGCGATCTTTCGGATAGCAGAGTTAGGTTTCTTAGGAGTCTTTGTAGTCACCTTGATGCAAACCCCTCTCTTAAACGGAGACGGGAAAAAGTTCGGACGATTCTTGATCGTGTTGAAGCTTTTTGTAAGGGCAATTGATTTCGACTTTCTGGTAAATCGATCTCGTCCTTGACGTATTAGCTGGTTGATTGTGGGCATTCTAAATTGATTCTTCTTAAACTATTTAATAATTGCAGAAATCTGACTTTTTCACCGAGAGGTTACTCATATTTCTGTCGTTTTTCAACGTCCCAACACTTTACTATATATGGAGTCAAAAGGCAACTCCGGTAATGATTTTGAATAGAAATGGCACAATAGGCGCTATGAATCTCCATAAGACAAAAAGAAGGAGAACTATGAGAAAGATAGAATATCTTTCATAATTAGCACGGAAATGGGCCATGTGCGGAGGCAAAAGAGAAAAAAGAATCTTTGAACCGTCTAAAGGAGGAATTGGAATAAGATTAAAGACTGCCAGAGTAATATTGATCGCTACAATATATGCGGAAATAACAATAAAGGAGTGAGGCAAGGACTCCACGCCAAAGCGAATGCACAAACCAAAAACGATTGCAATGAGAAAATTGGACGCCGGGCCGGCAATGGAGATGAGGAATTCACCCAGACGTCGATTCTTCACATTATATGGGTTCCATTCTATCGGCTTTGCCCATCCAAATGTAAATCCGGCAAAGGAAGTTAGTATGGGTACAATGAAAGAACCGAAGAAATCTAGGTGTTTTAAAGGATTGATGGTCAGTCTTCCCTGCAGCCTAGGAGTCATGTCCCCCATTAGTTCAGCCACATAGCCATGGGAAAGCTCGTGCAGGACTACTGACATAATGAGGATAGCTATAGAAATGATGAATGTGAGTTCGGCCATATATGTTGCATAATTTCCTCACTATGATAGCATGATGGACACTATGGCTAAAGTCTGCGCAATCACAAAGAGAGGTTCAATGGTCGCCGGGGGGTATTCAAACGCTACCCGCGCCACGCAGTTTAACCCTACAGGAATGGTGCGAAAATACCCAAATCTCCAGAAAAAGAAAATTTATGTTCCTGAACTCAAGAAAACTTTCAATCTAACTATTTCAACTCGAGCATTGAAGACTATTCAGAAGAGAGGAGCGTTCGCCACACTAAAGAAAGCTGGTATTATTTAAAAGAGAAGTAGACTGTTCCCTCTCGCTTTGAATTCACTATTGATTCAGGCTTTATTTTTTCAAACAAATCCGCTGAAACTCTGGATTCTGCTCCGCCGTGGGCATATTCCACGACATTTATTTTACCGACTTCAGGAATAAGTCTTTTTTGAATTGTTTTTGAAACATCCCCCAGGAGTAATAGCCGAGTGTCGCCGTATTCTATTCCCAAAACCAATTCCGGGAAGCTCGTCTTATTGTATTTAAATAAAGGATCAGGAAAGAGTACTTTGAATTTTACTCCGTCAATTATAAATTCATCTCCCTTTTTTACTTTTACAATTTCTTTGTTCCATGATTTATGAAAGACTGTGAGTGCAGTACTGGTCCCCATCAGTTCCGACTCTATCACCCTACCTACATTATATCTTTTCACAACATCAGAAAGTCCGCCCACATTCTTGGGCATTGAGCTGGTAACAATCACAGTATCAATGCGTCTCCTGTAGAACGGCAATACCTTTGTAATTTCCCGTAAAATTTCGCTATTCTGTCCGCCGTCAATCAAAACCGTTTCATTATGAGGAGTACGAATGAATACAGACCGTCCGCGCTCAAGCTGAAAGAAATACGCTTCGAGCAGAGGCTTTCGGAATTCCCAATACCAAACATATCCTCCCAATCCCAGAATTGCGATTATGAGTAGGATAAATATTAATTTGTAATAAGAGAGTATTGCTTTCATCACAGTAATCTATCATAATAAAACCATATGAAAAAATTTGAAGAAAAAATATTTAACATTCCTGAACTGAAAGGTATTTCCAAGAAGACAATGGAAGAACATCTCAAGCTCTATGCCGGCTATGTGAAGCATACCAATCTCATCAGAGAGAAAATAGAAGAAATGAAAATAGACGCCCAGAAGAACGCTTATGCTCTTGGAGAAATCATGCGCAGGTTTGGTTTTGAATACAATGGAATGAGGAATCATGAAGTATATTTCTCTAGTTTCGAAGGAGGAGCAAAATCTTTAACCGAGGGAGCACTTAAAGGCCAGATAAAGAATGATTTCGGTTCATTTGATTCTTGGCTCACTGAATTCAAATCTATCGCCTTAACCCGAGGAATCGGCTGGGCTATGCTTTATTGGGATCGCAGGGATAAGAGACTTTTGAACGCCTGGATCGACGAACAGCATCTAGGCCAGCTTCAGGACTGCGCGCTTATTCTCGGACTCGATATGTGGGAGCACTCTTTTGTCGCCGACTATCAACCTTCGGGCAAGAAAGCTTATGTCGAAGATTTCTTTGCGAATATAAACTGGGAGACCATTGAGGGTAATTTCCAGAATAGCGCCATATAGAAAGCATAAAACCCAACCACTATCCATCCCGAGAAAGCCGGCAATGTCATGACTGCGTACGGCAGACTCGATGCGGTTTTGACCATGAAGAGTTCATAGGAAAGAACGATGTGGCTCGCCCAGCCTGCTATTTGCGATATCCAAGGAATAATAAATCCAAAAAATCCCGCGCAGAAAACCAGTAGCATCGTCAGAGGAATAAAAGGAAGCACGACAATATTCACAAAAATTCCCACAAGCGAAAGTTCTCCCATCATGTAGAAGATGAGTGGAGAAACGAAGATCTGCGTCGCGAGAGTAGACGCCACAAGGGCGCGTATGCCAAACCTTTCCGTGATGAATCCGATTTTTTCTTCTATCGGTGATGACAGTATCACCAGACCGAGAGTGGCCAAAAACGAGAGCTGGAATGACGGATCGTAGAAAAGAATCCGGGGATTGTGGATGAGCATCAAGGCTCCTGCTATGAACAGTGCACGAACCACGTTATAGTCCCTACGCATGATTTCCGCGAATAGAGCAATGAGTGCCATGATGCACGACCTCACGACCGTAGCTCCCCCGCCGACCAAGATACCAAACAGCACAATGCCGATTCCACCGAGAATAATACCAGTATTGCGAGGCAAAAAAGAAAACAAGCGCCTTATTGAAGCGGCAATGATAGTGATATTGTATCCGGACAGCACTACTATATGTATGAGACCTGATCTGCGGAAATCATTGATCAAGTCTTTTCCAAGAGCCGTCTTTTCCCCAACCACCAATCCTCCGGCTAATGCGGCATGCGGTTCTCCCAGAACCTTGCCTATATTATCAAGGAATTTCTTTTTTAAAAAAAATAACATGCCGGACAGGTTGTTCAGATCCGCTTTTTCCAAGACCTCAACTTTCGCTTTCTTGAATTCATAATATATTCCATCCTTGCCCAGATAATCTACATAGTCAAAAACTCTTCCGCCATTCCCCGCAAAATTCCTAGGCACTGATAGCTTGCCTTCCACTCTCACTTTATCTCCATATCCGTATTCTCCAAATCTATCAGCTCCTGTTTTTATGAGTAAGCCTTCATTAGTTTCCAAAACAAAGACCTGCAGGAAATCTTTCTTTTCCGGAGGAGTATGGATTTTTCCCTCAAAAGAAACAATTTGGCCGACATCGCTTTTCAGAGCATTTTTTGAAGGATTGTTGGAGACAAAGTAACCACGTGTACAAATCACGATGATTAAAAGAAAAAATATTAAAATATGGGTCCATTTATTAGCCATTGCTTTTTAAAAAATATAGTGTATTAT
>CAYGIZ010000007.1:0-3724 GCA_964350075.1 uncultured Candidatus Saccharibacteria bacterium
GTGTATTATTATGAGTACCGTCCGGCACCGACTAGCCAAGCAGGTTGCGATCTGCATCATTCAAAAAAGCGATCAGCTCGATATGAAATCGGCGGTCGCTTTTTTCATTTTATTGTGCAAATAATCTGAAGTTCTTCCCATTTTCTTAACCAATCTTTTCCTATCCAGCATTCTGATCTGTGAAAGAAGAGCCGTACTTAGATTGTACTTAAAATAAAATGCCACATGTAAATGATCATGTTTCAGAGTACTTGTAATAGGAATGCCTATAAATCTATTGGAGTTAACCTTATTTAGTACATATACTGGCCTTAAAAATTTCTTTCCCTTACCATCTTCTTCACATCCAACATTCACCCCTAGACTACACCACCAGATTTCTTTCTCACGAAAAGACCACACCTGATCTTTTTCATCAAGCTTTTTCTTTAAACTATTCCATTTATCGAACTTCTTTATATACTCCACCCCTCAAGCATACACACCCGAGATAAATTTCTGATAAACTTTTAATAAATTTTCGATAAACTTTAGAGTAAAACACTTTTCACAATATCTGTAAATGGGTATTTTTCTGTGGGACCGTTGTATAGAGTCATTTTCTCACCATCAGCAAAACGAGTGGCAATCTCATCACACCTTATATTCCCCGCATTGTCATCATGTCCTTTGACATATTTCCAGATAATTTCCTTGCCAAGAGAAGCCAGAAGAAGTTCTTCCCATAGATCCCTATTCAAAACCGATTTCTTTTGAGAATTTTTCCAGCCCTTCTTCTGCCAGCTATGTATCCATTCTGTAATTCCCTTTATGACATACTGTGAGTCTGAATAAAGAGTGATGGAATTGGCAGGATCAGCGGCTTTTAGTCCTTCAATTGCAGCTGATAATTCCATCTTATTATTTGTCGTCATTTCCTCTCTTCCGCCGAGCTCAATGACTTTATCTTTAGAAATAACTACGGTCCCCCAGCCTCCAGGACCAGGATTGCCACGCGATGAACCGTCGGTAAAAATAATCGTTTTCATTTTTATATTATATCAATAATTCTCAATCTTAATTCCGGTCTTCCCTTGAACATGGATTTCTCCATGGTTGCGACCAGTGACACTGTTGATCCTTTTACTGGCATTTTAGGAAAAGTTGATGGAGTCATAAAAAATCCGATAGCTGAAACAGGTCTCCCATTTGATTTATTAAAAATAATTTCCAGGTGGTTGCTCTCTTTTCCAAACTGTTTGACATTCGATAGCCGGATATCCCGAAGAATGAATACCGGCTTTGGATTTCCCGTCCCATACGGCCCTAATTTTTCTATTGCTCTATACGTATCATAATTCACATCATCCGGAGATATCTCGCTGTCTACATATTCCATATTTTCTTTTTTTTCTCCGCGAATACGCTCGAAGACTTCACTTAAGTTTTTCTCCAAACTATGTATCGCCTGTGCCGTCACAGAAAATCCTCCGGACTCCGCGTGTCCGCCGTACTGCATGAAAGTCCCTTCGGAAGTACCCTGCATAAGATCAAGGAGATGCACCGATCCGGCAGAGCGGCATGAGCCCTTTATGACATCATCTCCATCGCGACCCCAGAGAAAAACTGGTACTCCGTATTCCTCGGCGCAGGTATTCGCGGCCAATCCCAGTAAAGACGGCTTCCATAAAGGATTTCCTATCACTATCACCTTCTCCGGCTTTTCTCCATATCTTTCGTGAACGTGCTTTTTAACTTCCTTAACCAGAGAAGCTACCGTTCCCTTTCTTTCATTATTAATATGATCCAAATGAATAGCGAACTTTTCAGCCTCATCATCATCTTGTGTAGCTAGTAGTCGAAACGCGTCCATCGGCACTCCCATGCGCGATGCGGCATTGATGCGTGGACCGATTGTAAATCCTATATCTTCTTCGGTGAGATATCTCTGATTCACTTTCAATTTATTCAAAAGTCTCATAAGTCCTTTCCTAGGCGACTTTCTCAAAACAGAGAGTCCGTAGTAAGCAAAAACCCTATTCTCACCCTTCAATGGCACCATGTCAGAAAGAGTAGCGATCCCAACCATATCCAAGAGCCACTTTTCCCAACCCTTAATTATTCCAAATCTTTTTTTAGAAAGTATTGCCTGTATTAATTTATATATCACGCCAGCACCGCAAAGCATTTTTTCTGGATATTCGCAGTCAGCCTGTTTTGGATTTACTATCGCAAAAGCTGGGGGCAGAGTCGGTCCTGGCAAATGGTGGTCGGTCACAATAACATCTATACCATTCTTTTGAGCAAGATCAACATGGCCAAGATCCGCAATTCCACAGTCTATTGTAATGAGAAGCTGCACTTTTTCTTCTATGAATTGCTTCACAGCGTCTTCATTCAAACCGAAACCCTCGTCATGTCGATGTGGGATATAGTTTGTAAAATTTTTGAAGCCGATTTTCTTAAACAGGTCATGCAATGCTACCCCCGCAGGTATTCCATCCGTATCATAGTCGCTGTATATGACAACTTTTTCCTCGTTCTCTATGGCTTTGATAATTCTACTAGCAGCTTTTTCCGCGTCTTTCAGAAGAAATGGATCATGGGTATGTTCATCGTAATTTGGATTCAAAAAATTATCTTTGTCTTCAGGAGTTTTTATTCCGCGATAGAAAAGAAGGTGATCAAGCAGATCTCCATCAATTTTATCTCGTACGGAATAGGTTTTCATCGCTACAAGTATACCAGATCGAGTGATATAATGTGGATATGGAAAATTGCGTATTTTGTAAAATAGTAAAAAAGGAAATCCCGGCTCAAATAGTCTATGAGGATAATGATTTCCTGGCCTTTCTCGATATCAACCCCCAATCGCCCGGCCATACACAAGTAATCCCAAAAAGGCATGTAAGGTGGGTATGGGATGTAGAGAATGCCGGAGCATATTTCGAAGTAGCAAAAAAGATCGCTCTTGCACAGCGAAAAGCTTTCAATACAGATTTTATTTTAAGTAAAATAGTTGGAGACGAAGTTCCTCATGCTCACATCTGGGTATTCCCGAATTCTGGAGTAAAAGGCGATAAGAAAGATTTTGAGGGAAATGCGGAGCTGGTAAGAGAGAAGATTACATAATCAACCAAGCAAGAATCACCAATACCGCCAGCCATGCCGGCACTAAGTAAAAACTCTTCTTCCATCCCCTCTTTTTCAGATGTTCAAAATATTTATCGCGATAATCACAGAATATTTCTTTTAAAAGCTCTATCATAGAATAATCAAGCGTGACTCTTCTCCAGCGCCTCTATCCCTGGCAGTGTCCCTGTCGCTAAAAATTCCAGCATTGCACCACCACCTGTAGAAACGAAAGTAAATCTGTCCTCCATTCCCAGCTCTGCAATGACGGCAAGCGTATCTCCCCCACCAAGTATTGACTTCGCTCCGCATTGAGTAGCTTCCGAAATCATCTTTGCAAGAGAAAGAGTTGGCTCTTTAAATCCTCTTTCGTAAAGACCCAGTGGACCGTTCCATAGAATATATTTCGCCTTTCTTATTTCATCCTGCAGAAGAAGCATGGTCTTGGGACCAACATCCAGGATCGCATCATCCTTCCAGACTTCATCTACCGGAAGCATCAGTTTAGGATTATCAAAATAACGAGCGAGATTGAAATTCTTAGGAAAAACAAGTGATTTTCCAACCTCTCTACCCTTTTCCTTATAAAAATTATTTGCCAATGCCCCTCCAA
>CAYGIZ010000007.1:3734-14076 GCA_964350075.1 uncultured Candidatus Saccharibacteria bacterium
CTTTATCGGCTATTTTCAAAAATTTCTCGATGAGGGGCATCTTTGTTTCAAATTTTGCCCCGCCGATTATAAAAAGAAAAGGATGCTCCGGCTTGAATACGGTGCTCAAATGCCTGACCTCTTCTTCGAAAAGCAGTCCGGCATAGCTGGGGATGAATTCCGTGATAGCAGAAATAGAGGCGTGATGGCGATGAGAAACCGCGAAAGCTTCATTCACATATACATCCCCGAGGCTGGCCAACTCCTTCGCAAAAGACTTATCATTCTGTATTTCTCCATCATAGACTCTCAAATTTTCAAGAAGAATTATCTTATCATCGTTTTGTAAGACTTTCTTGTAATCTTGCACATAGACGCAGTCGATCCCGATCTTTTTAAAATGCTCCGCTACAGGAAAAAGACTTTGTTTGGCTTCCCCGTCTCCAATGTGACTCATCAAAATTATTTTGGCCTGCTTATTCTGGAGGTATTTGATAGTCGGCAGAATTCTCCTAATACGAAAATCATCCAGCACAGCTCCGTTCTTAACCGGAACATTCAGATCCATCCGCACCAGGACCCTGACATCCTTTAATTCTTTTATATCCTTCAAATATTTCATACGGCATCAGCAGCTTTAAGCAGCTCTACGAAACCCGGAATATTTACGCTCTCCCTACCGACCAGCAGTCCGTCTACTTTTCCCCGGCTAATGATGTCGGGCGCGTTCCGAAAATTTATAGATCCCCCATACAGGACAGTAGTTTTCAATGCATTTTCCTGTCCAAAAATATCAGATACGACTTTTCTAATAAAAATTGACATCTCTTCTATTATCGCAGGCTCCATTGGTTCCTTCGCGCCGATTGCCCAAACTGGTTCATAGGCGATAATGAGCTGATTGACAAGCTTCTTTGGAACTTTGGAGAGAGAATTTTTTATCTGCGCCTTAAGCACATCCAGATAGAGTCCGTGTATATCCCTCTCCTTTTCTCCAACACAGACGATCGGGTGTATGCCGGCATCGAGGACAGCCCCGACTTTCTTGGCTACGATCTCATCACTCTCGCCCTCTGCCCGCCTCTCCGAATGTCCGACGATCACATGCGTCACCCCCAAGTCGCGCAGCATGACCGCGCTTACTTCTCCGGTAAATGCTCCTCTCTCTTCAAAAAAAACGTTCTGCGCTCCTACCGCTACAGCAGGCTTGCCTTTCACAGACGCAAACCTTGAAATATATGGAAATGGAGGGCAGACGACGACATGCGTAGAATCGAGCTTCAGAGCCGTATTTTTTATTTTTTTAAAAATATTGACCGCCTCTTCCATGGTAGTCGGATTCATTTTCCAGTTCCCGACGATTATTTTTCTTTTCATGGGACTAGTATATCATTTACTTAATTTCATCCCAAGAGAGCATTTTGTATTGATTTGAGATCTTGGGAAAATATGGAAGAGGTCTGGACGAGAGATATGGATCATAGAGGATAGAACGATTAATATACCCTGTATTGTCGCTGTAGGAGAATTCATGGCGATCATATGTAGCGATCATGCCGTAAAGGGTAATGGAGTTGCGGACGTTACTGCTGCTTTGACACCTATCAGAATAATAATGCCTTCCGACCCTGTCATTCTGCGACACTAGTGCGGCATCTATGCGCAAATCATTCTCGCTTTCTAAACCGATATTCAAATTCCCCTGGGCAATGAGACCTATGGCATCCTGTCCATCATAATTTGTATATACAAGATCTTTATTGACTATGATATTTTTAGAGGAGCCGATTATCAGACGTGCGGTATTTATTTGACCCTCAATCCAAACATGATCATCAAAAAATATGGCGCCGTCCACTGGAAAAGAATGAGTACCAAGAAGGGTTTCGTTTTTAACGCTCCAAGTCCCCCAGCCATCCTGGTTCGGGTTGTCGTTCTCGCATGGCTGATTTTCATTGTCCAGATCCTTCACCCTATACAGATCAAAAGTATCATCTGTCTTGAGAAGGACGCGATATCCCTCATCACCGGAATCTCCGAAATATCTGCTATTGGCTTGAGCCGCGGTCTTGATGGCAAGGAGGTCATCAGCGATAGAGGAGAAATCAATTTCATCCACAGGGAATTCTGTTCCAGCCAAAAAAACTCCTCCACCGCTTGTGTAAACTCCATTTTCTTTGGAACTAGTCACGAGATTGTGAGCCGTACCATTAAATTCTATTTCATCATTTGAATGTATCGGTCCGAAAAATTCCTCCCCGGCTTTGAAGAATAATGTATCATTTGAAACTATCGAGTATGTTGCAAGAGAAGGCACGGTAAGTGTCGTCTGAATGGTCCTGGAGCTATTCCCTGTTATGCCTTCGGACATCACGGTTACTACGCTCGAAGTCGCGGAGGGAGGGGTAATGGTCAGAATAAATTGCCCTATCACATTTCCATTCTTATCCAAAAAATCCTGCATACCGCCAGCATATGATCCAGGATTATCAGCCAAGAATGATCGATAGTATTCCACCCCTGATTCTGCGATCTGGAAAGCCTGCTCCCTGGAGACCAGTTGGCGCGTGGTCTGTATCATCGTTGTGGCCCAATTTATGAGAGCGACAGTCACGGTCACGGCGATGACCGCGAAGATCAGAACATTTATGAGGATGAGTCCTCTGTTTTTAATATTTTTTTTCATACGTCTTTTAAATTTCTCAGAAGGACCTGCGTAGTGTACAGGCTGGAAAGAAGAATGTTTATTTTCACCATCCTGATGTCAGAGATTGTGTCGACGTTAGCGAATGAACTTCCATAATATTCGAAAAGTTTGGTTGATGTTCCGTTCTGAAGATTGGAGACAAAAGTGGAAAACTCCTTTATGCCCTGTTTAGTGACTTCTCGATGTAATTTATTATCTGACACGTAGTAGTGGATTTTTTCCTGTAGTCCGTCACCATCAACGTCACCGTAGAAAGCGAGGCTACTCGTGGACGCTTCGGCAATAGGGTAAGAGCCGTCACTTCCCTGTTTGGCCGACCTTAATTCTTTTACAATGACTCTGATAAGTGAGCGGGCATCATGGGAATTCTGCAATGACTGGCTGGCGGAATTATTATACTTGTGAACATTGACTTGGAATGACAACATTGCGACGAAAATAATTCCAAGTATTCCGACCGCCACAATTACTTCTATCAAAGTGAATCCTTTATTCATAAAAAGCTGTGGTTAAGGCTAACGGTGCGAATCCCTTGCATGTCTCACATTCGACCTTTACCTCCATTAGTTTTTTATTTCCTGACGTCGCTATCGTCGTAGTGACATCAAAAAAAATTCCTCCCCGCACCAAGTTTTGCTCTTCAGGAATTTCTTCCAGGTCCGAATATGGGAGATTTCGTGCCAGCTCGAACTGCTCATTGGCTAGGCTTAAAGCCATTACTTTGTATTGATTGACGCTAATGAGCGTGAAAAGGCTGGCATAGGCCTGATACGCCGCGACGGAAATGATGAGAAAAACGGCAACTCCCACGAGAGTCTCTATCAGAGTAAAAGCCCTATTGTTATTTTTATATCGCATTTACTAGTGAATACATAGGCGATATCATCGCCATAGAGAAAAAAGCAACTGCTCCGGCGATAATAATCATGAGGAAAGGCTCTATAACCGTAGACATATCCTTCGTCTTCTGATCCACATCTTCTTCATAAAAGACCGCCACACCCTGAAGCATCTCCCCTATTTTCCCCGTCTCCTCTCCAACATGTATCATTTCACTGAAAAATACCGGATAAAAATCAGTGTGCTCGGAAAATATCTTTGACAATGGATTTCCTCTTTCCACAGCCGTAACTGCCGACTGCACAATCTTCTTGTAGTGAACATTTTGGAGTATATCCGCGGTAATTTTCAGGGAGTCCAGGACATCTACTCCCGAATCAATGAGGGAAGAGAGGGTTCGAGCCGTCTGCGCCACATTTACTTCCTTTACTAGGTTTCCGATGATAGGGATTTTCAATACAACTTTATGAATTACCCTCTTGCCCCTATCCTGTTTTGACCAGACATGAAAAAGACCAAATAATACAAATAGAACAGTGAAAACAATAACGCCGTGATTCTGTACCAGATCGCTTATAAAAATAATCAACCTAGTGGATGCTGGAAGAGCAAGGTTGAGCTCATTGAAGGTTTTAGTCAAGGTTGGTACGACATAGATGAAGAGTACGATGCCAATGCCGATCATCGCACAGAAGATAATGCCGGGATATATCAATGCCCCTTTTACTCTCCTCTTCAAACTATAGCTTTTGTCCATCTGAAGAGTGATGATTCTCAAAGCTTCCGCCAACGTTCCGCTCTGCTCGCCGGAACTGACCATTGCTACAACCATTGGCGAGAACATATTTGGAAACGCAGTCATTCCCTCACTCAAGGTCTTCCCTTTTCTAACATCAGAGTTCAGGATAGTTACTATTTCACGCACATGCTTATTTGTCTCCTGCCTTTCCATGACTGACAAGGCCTGCGACATAGCCAATCCGGCTTTGATCATCGAGCCGAGGTTTCTGGTGAATTTTATTTTTTCCTGCACTGTTATGGAATTAAAAAAAGGCAGGGATATATCCTTGAAAAGCGTAGTGATATTTTTTTCTTCAACAGAAATCACCTCCTCCCCGGATTCCTTCAGTATTTTATAAAGTTCAAATCGGTCTTTGGCGTCATATTCACCTTTGTGCACCTCTCCTCCTGTTTTTTTTGCTTTAAAGACAAAATGGGGCATAAATTTATTCGGAAATCACCCTCAAGACTTCCTCTATTGTAGTCATGCCCTGGACACTTTTAAAAATGCCGTCTTCAATCATCGTGAGCATCCCCTCCTTCCTGGCTTGGACTTCGATCTGATCTGAAGTTCCTCCACGAAGGATCAATTCCTTTATGCTCGAAGTGACATTCAGGACTTCATGGATACCTAGACGGCCTTTGAAACCGTCATCTTCTTTTCCCGCCACTGCTTTGTAAAACGGAATCTTCTCCCAGGAATCCATCCCCTTTATTATTTTTTCTTCATTGAGAGCACGAAGCACGCGCTCCAGATCTACGGATTTTCCTAGAATCTCCACCTCCGACTTTGAAAGAAAATATTTTTCTTTGCTTGGAGAAAGCCTGCGCACAAGTCGCTGCGCGATGATGGCATTTATAGTAGAAACCAGCAGAAAAGGCTCAACTTTCATATCTAGTAGACGGGGTATGGCTCCGGCAGCGCTGTTTGTGTGGAGAGTGGAGAGCACCAAGTGTCCTGTCAGAGCTGCATTGACTGCCAGTCCGGCCGTTTCCGTATCTCGGATCTCTCCAACCATGATGATGTCTGGATCCTGACGGACCAGAGTTCGCAGGCCTGAAGCAAATGTAAATCCAATGTCAGTGTTCACTTGTGTCTGATTTATTCTCTTCATCTGATACTCTACCGGATCCTCAATGGTGCAAATATTCACATCTGGCTTGTTCAAAATATCCAACATTGTATACAAAGTTGTCGTTTTTCCTGAACCTGTCGGACCTGTCGTCAATATCATCCCAGTTGTCTGTGTAATCGCATGATGAATTCGCTCCAGCCCTTCCCCATGAAATGAGAGGTACTCGAGGGTGAAGCCCGAAACATTTTCTTTCAGGAGTCGCATGACTGTCTTTTCTCCATAGCAGGTTGGAATAATGGAAATACGGAGAGACACTTTTTCGCTATTCATATCCACCTTGAATCGTCCGTCCTGGGGCAAGCGCTTTTCATCAAGCTTGAGATTGGAAAGGACTTTGACACGGGCGGTGATGGATGGCTCCGCGTTCTTCGGCAAAACCATTGCATCATGCAGAAGCCCGTCTATCCTATATCTGATGAGTAATTCATCCTCCATTGGCTCGATATGTATATCCGAAGCGTTCTGGATAATAGCGTGCTTCAATAGAGTGTCAACAATACGTACGACAGGCAGATCCTCGGCTATCTTTTTGAGATCTGCCAAAGAGTCAGTGCTCGCATTTTTACTGACTTCCTCGGCCATAGCTTTGAGTGAAGCAGATTCTTTCTGAATAATATCCCCGAACTCCTCCTTCAAACTTTTCTGATATTGAACTATCGAGTCTTTTATGGACTCGGTATCTGTCAAGCGCGGCAATATCTTTAGATTGACCTTCTTCTTTATGAAATCAATTGCCGCCAAGTCATTCACATCCAGCATGGCAACCTCCAGAGTGTCCTCGGTTTTTTTGAAAGCCACGATATTGTTTTTTCTGGCAACCGGCTCCGGTATGAGAGATAGGGTGTCGAAAGGAATTTTTCTTTGCTTCAAGTCGACGAAAGGGATACCAAGGACATACGCTTGCATCCTCCGCAAATTATCTTCCGTAATCTTTCCGGAGTTAACGAGAATATCCCCCATTCTAATTCCCTTCTTCTGTGCTTCTTCCATCGCAGAGTCAAGATCGGCCTTGGAGACGAGATTGGAATCAATAATGAACTTATTAAGCTGTGAGTCCTCAATGAACATTGCATATATTGTAACATATGTTATGATATCTACATCCGAAGTTCGCCTGAAAAGCGAACCATTTTTATTAAAAATTCGCACAGCTAGAAAAAACAAAAATATGTTCGACCTAAAAGTAATACATTCCGTCCTTCAGCAGCTAGAAGAGGAGCGCGGGATTCCAAAAGAGAAAATGCTTGAGGCTATTGAGCTTGCCCTGGCAACAGCCTACAAGAAAGAATACGGCAAAAAAGGCCAGATCGTGAAGGCTATTTTCGACCAGAATAGCGGAAAAGTGGAGTTCTATCAGGTGAAAATCGTCGTGGACGAATCCAAGGTGATTATGGAAGACGAGGAATATGAGGAAGACCTGAAGGATGTGGATCAGGAAAATATCAAGGTCAGATTCAACCCCGAACATCATATCTTGCTAGCAGATGCCAAGAAAATCAAAAGAGATGCCAAAATAGACGATGAAATCGTATTCCCTCTAGAATTAAAAGGTGACTACGGACGCATCGCCGCGCAGACAGCCAAGCAGGTTATCATCCAGAAGATACGAGAAGCAGAGAAGACTTCTGTTCTCAATGAATACGGACAAAAAGAAGGAGAAATCGTCTCCGGAACTGTTCAGAGATTGGAAAGGGGCGCTCTGTTCATAGACATGGGACGCGCAGTCGGCATTATCCCTTATGAAGAACAGATTCCAAGCGAACACTACAAGCAAGGCGAGAGAATTCGCGCATATCTATATGCCGTAGAAGAAAGTCCCAAAGGTATTCTTTTAAAGCTTTCACGATCCCATCCAAAATTCCTAGCTAAGCTTTTTGAAATAGAGGCGCCGGAGATCGCGCAAAAGGTTGTAGAAATAAAAGCAATAGCGCGTGAAGCCGGAGGAAGATCGAAGATCGCCGTCACTTCAAATGACAACCATATCGATCCTATTGGCTCCCTAGTTGGCCAGAGAGGAGTGCGAGTCAATACCGTGACAAGCGAGCTTGGTGGAGAAAAAATAGATATAATAGAGTGGAATGAGGATGTTACCAAGTTTATTGCCGAAGCTTTGTCTCCCGCAAAAGTCACGAGCATCGACCTCATAAAAGAAGAGAATCGCGCAATTGTGAAGGTCGCCGATGATCAGCAGTCTCTAGCAATCGGAAAAGGGGGTCAGAACGTGCGCCTGGCTGCAAAACTGACAGGATGGAAGATAGACATACAGCCTATATTATAAAATAACAACAAAATACCATGAATATGCTACATGATATTGAGCCGGGAACAGTTGATAAGATAAATGTCATCATCGAGATTCCAAAAGGCTCAAAAAATAAATATGAAATAGACAAAAAAACCGGACTTATTGCCTTGGATCGTGTTTCACATACTTCCCAGGACTTTCCTTTCGACTACGGCTTCATTCCACAGACACTGTGGCATGACGGCGACCCTGTAGATGTTGTTGTTCTGACAACATACCCTCTTTTCCCTGGAATTCTCGTGCGAGTGCGGCCGGTAGCAATAATGGGAATGCTGGATAGTGGAGAAGCCGATGACAAGATCATTGCTGTACCCGTAGACGATCCTCGATGGAATGATGTGAAGGATTTGAAGGATCTAAATGCCCATACTTTGCGAGAAATAGAGCATTTCTATTCCACATACAAGAAATTGCAGAATAAAGAGGTTCTTATTAAGGATTTTGCCGGAAAAAACAAGGCGGAGGAGGCCTTTCATGCAGGAATAAAAATGTATCAGGAAGGTAGAAAATAGTGTATACTTAAGGTACATACGGACAAGATTTATTCGCTAATATAAAAAATATGAAAACAACCACAAAGAAAGTATTATTGTTAGCCATTTTAGCCGCTTTTTCAGTTGGAACTGTCGCCCAAGCCCAGGACGCTTCACCTTCTCCTGAAGATATCCGTCCCAAAATTCGCGCGGCGATAGAAAAAAGACTTGAACCCAATAGAGAGGTCCGCAATAACCTTTTGGAACAGAGAAAGGAAATTAGAACAGAAATGCGTGCGGATATAAAGGAAATGCGGGCTTCTACTACGAACATGTTCAGAAAAGACGTAAGAAAGGACATGAGGGAGGAAATAAAGAAGAGAATGAAGATGAATGAATTCCAGACCAGAAAAGATGCCTTGGTAAAAGAGCTTACGAACGCACTTAGCAATCTAGAAAACATTTCAGATCGAATTGATTCAAGAATAGAGAAAGCTGAAAGCGCAGGAAGGGATATGACAGAACCAAAAGCTCTTCTGGTTACAGCGAAAGAGAAGCTATCTATAGCAAGAACAGAAGTATCCGATTTCCAAAATCTGAATATCGGAACCAATGCAAGCACTACGGCAGATGTTGAACTAGAGAAGCCTAGGACTGTGGGTGACACAGCAATAAAAAGTGTGAAGGCAGCTCGTGATGCATTCCAAAAAGTAGTAGTCTCGATAGCTCACAACATGGGAAATAATTAATAGTTAATCCAAATAATAAAAATGGATATCAACACACAAAACTCCAGCGGAATGATGAACGGCATGCCACCGGTTCCTTCTACAGAAAAAAAAGTCGGTCCGATAGTAGGCGCTCTCATCATTGTACTCATTCTCATCATCGCGGCTCTCTACTTTTTTGGTTCAAAACTGAACACCCAAGCTCCGGTTGAAAGCCAGCAACAGGCCACACTAGAAACTGCAGATAATGGCGAGATGACAGCCAGCGCTGCGCAAGCAGATGACGTCGCTTCCCTTCAGGCTGATCTGGATATGCAGATGAAGGATGTGGATTATAGTTTTTAAATAAAAACAAAAATGGGGTACTTACAACATAAGTACTCCTTTTTGCTGTCTATTTTACTTGTCTATTTTACTTGCCTATTTGACTAAATATATGTACACTGCCCTCTATGACAAAAATAATAAAACTAGATAAATCCCGAGTCGAGATCACCGGCTCTATTCCCACGGAAAAGTTTGAATCCTTTCGCAAGAAAGCTCTTGATAATATAAATGAAGAGGTTACCATCGATGGATTTCGCAAAGGAAAAGTTCCTGAAAATATTTTGATTTCTAAAGTTGGAGAGATGAATGTGCTGGAGGAAATGGCACAGCTTGCCCTTTCGGATGCGTATCCAAAGATTGTGATTGAAGAAAAAATTGACGCCATCGGCAGGCCTGATATTCAGATCACAAAGATCGCCTCTGGCAATCCTCTCGAATTCAAAATTACTACCGCAGTAGTTCCGGAAGTAAAACTCGGTGACTACAAGAAAATTTCCAAGGAAGAAAAATCCAAGAAAGATGAACCGATAGAAGTCACAGAAAAAGAAATTGAGAATGCCATTTTAAACATCCGCAGATCAAGAGCGGATCACACCGGACACGATCATAAAAAGATGAATGCTGCCCAGCATGAGAAAGCGGTGGACGCTTCCCTTCCGGAATTCAATGACGACTTCGTGAAAACTCTTGGAAACTTCAAAGATATTGCCGAGTTCAAGGAAAAGATAAAGTCCATGATCGCTGAAGAAAAAAAGAACAAGGAAAAAGATAAGAAAAGAATTTCTATTTCAGATAAACTAATTGAATCATCTACAATTGAACTTCCGGATGTTCTTGTTGAGGGCGAGCTAAGCAGAATGGAATCACAATTCTCCGACGATGTCGCGCGCATGGGAGTGACGATCGATGACTACATGAAGCATGCAAAAAAGACGATTGAGGATCTGCGAAAAGATTGGAGACCTCATGCCGAGAAAAAAGCCAAGCTTCAGCTCATACTAAATAAAATATCTGAAGAAGAAAAAATAAAAGTAGAGCCAAAGGAAATAGAGGGCGAGGTAAACATG
>CAYGIZ010000008.1:0-13691 GCA_964350075.1 uncultured Candidatus Saccharibacteria bacterium
TTTGGACATAAATAAATGTATGAAGAGTCTAGCAAATAAGGCTTAATTTTGCAAATTCGCGTATTCGGCCAGGGATTCTATGATCGGATCCAGCTTGCCGGCCATGATAACCTCGATATTATGCCAGGATTTATTGATGCGGTGATCGGTAATACGGTCCTGAAGGATATTGTAGGTGCGAATCTTCTCCGATCTGTCTCCAGTGCCGATCTGACCCTTCTTGTGGGCATTAAATTTCTTGGCCTCCTCCTCTTCTTTAAGTGCCTGAAGTTTGGCAAGGAGAATGGTCATAGCCCGCTCTTTATTTGCTGACTGACTGCGTTCATTTGTGGCCCGTACATCCAGTCCTGTAGGAATGTGTACAATGCGCACCGCCGTCTCCACCTTGTTGACGTTCTGTCCTCCTTTTCCTCCGGCTCGTGAAGTTTCGATATGGAGATCGGTAGGATTTACTTCTACCTGGACCTTTTTTCGTAGAGGCAAAATAGCCACGGTCACGGTAGAGGTATGTACTCTTCCCATTTTTTCTGTAGCAGGCACTCTCTGTACCCGATGCACACCAGTCTCATAGCGCAGTTCTGTATACGCGTTCTTGCCCTTTATCTCCAATGTTAGATCCTCTATAATCTTCACCGACCAGCCCTTTGATTCTGCGTATCTTTTGTACATTTGGAGCACTTCTTCGGCAAAAATTGCCGCCTCGTCTCCTCCCGCTCCAGCACGGACTTCGAGAATAAGCTCCATTGGGTATTCCAATTCTTCTTTTTCAGAATCAAGTATGGCCTGTATCTGCTTTTCGATAGCACTCTTCTGATCGGCAAAAGAGGCCAATTCTGCTTGAGCAAGCTCTTTCATAGTCGGATCTTTTTCACTCAATGACAAAAGGTCCGCTTCTTCTTTCTGAAGTTTCTCGTACATGTCCGCGAGATATGCGGTCTTGTGGTTCTTCTTGTGTTCTTCTAGGTTCATCTATGCCTTCTTTTTCGAAGCCGGCTTTGCTGAAGCTTTTGACTGTCGTGTCTTGAACTTTTCTACGCGTCCTGCGCTGTCCAATGTCTTTTCCTGGTTGGTATAAAAAGGATGCGAAGCGGATGAGATTTCCACATGCACGGCCGGATATTCTTTGCCGTCTGTCCACTTTACCTTTTCCGTAGACTTGATGGTTGAAGAAATGAGAAATTGCGCTCCGCTGGAGTTATCCACGAAGACTACTGGCCTGTATTCCTTTGGGTGTATTTCTTTTTGCATAAATAATGTACCAGGACTTTATCATACTCCTTGCAATGGGTCAATCATGGTACGTTGTATCATATCCGCCTTAGACATGACCTGGGTTCCATATGTTCTAGCAATAGCTGAACTACTACATGAGCGGCCGGAATAATATTTGCAGGCGGCATTTTGCTCGGCCGTATAACTACCGTAGATTGCTCCATTGTCTATCAGGAGAAATGATGCAGCGATGAATGCATGTTCCGGATTCCACGGGTTTGGTGTATTTACTCCAATAGCTCTTTTTATCTTATTCACATAAAGCACCCAAGTGGAAGGAATAAACTGTGCTGGACCCATGGCACCGCCCCAGCCGACAGATTGCGGACAAGATACGAGTGTTTTCGTATAGTCCAGGCTCAGGGACTTTGTAATGTCTATGAATGGCGGTATATCTCTTGTCGGATGCATGACATTTTTAAATATATTGCCGGATTTTACACTAGCACCAGCTCCAGTCGAAGTATCCGTCACGTAACATGAACCGACCTGCTTTCCAAAAGTGGAATCGTTGGAGTCAAAGCTGGATTCCTGCGCAAAGATTCCCAGGAGAAACGCGGGGCGTATTCCGGTTGCTTTATTTGCTTCATTTGCATATCTTAAGGCTAGTTCGAATGGAATAGCCTTGGCATCTCGCAGTGTGAAGAGCGCGGCACGTATTTCTGCGGCCTTTCTTTGTTTTTCGGCCAAAATAGCTCCGTAGGTCTTCTCATTTCCCTTACTTACCTTCAAAAGTTTATTTTTTTCAACCTGATTGGCAGCAATGCTCCTGCGTTCCTTGTCGATCACCGCACGAGCATCCAGCTCCTGGTTTCTCCTCTTGTCCAGTGTATTCTTTTCAGTCTCCGTCTGGATCTTCACGGTTCGAATTTCTTCAAATATAGTCTTCATGGAGGCTTGTACTGATTCAAAAGAATCTAGATCAGAAAAAATTTCCGTCACGCTCTGCTGGGAAAGTAGAACTTCAGGCAAGGTGATGGAATCAATTTCATTCGTCTTGCGCATGATCTGTGCCAATGAATCCCTTCCTCTATTTATTCTAGCTGACAAATCCTCTATTGTTTGCTCCTTCTTTGAAATGTCTTTTCCTAGGCTTGCTATGAGGAGATTTTTCGCTTTTATATTCAGTTCCGCGGCCTTGATTTTTGTATCCAAAATTAGAATATCACGCTTGAGGGAAGCTGACTGGTTTTGAGCACCTTTCAGGACGATTTCCGTCTGCCTTTGCTCCTCCTCGACTTGAGCCAATTCCGCACGGAGACGGGCCTCGCGCTCTAATGTACTCTCTTGAGCCAGAACCCGGCCAGGAAAGGTAAGAATTAGTACAAGAAAAAGGGCGCTTATAGTAATCTTCATAAGTCCTATTATAGCACTATTTCTTCTCTTCTTTCTTGGCAGATTCAGCGGCTTCTACAGGCTCCTCTCCTTCCTTAGCCTCCTTGCCCTTCTTTTCTACTTCAATAGCTGACATATCGATCGGCTTTACTTCTTCAACCTCTTCTTTTGCTTCGGCGATAGACGCCACGATCTCATCGGGATTCGCAATAAGTGTAACTGTCGCAGGAATTTTTATATCCTTTGCCGTGATAACGCTTGAGAGCTCGACAAGAGAAGTGATATCCACTTTCAATTCATGGGGAAGATCCTTTGGAGAAGCCTCGATTTCAAGTTCTCGGAGCACTTTGACGAGAATACCCCCTAGATCTTTAACAGCCGGAGACACTCCTTCATATGCCAATGGGACATGAACCTTTACCTTTTTTCCCTTTTCAATCACATAGAAGTCCGCGTGGCGTGGAGCGCCTGTAAGAGGGTGAACATCTACGTCGTAGATCAAAGTCTCATGCTCTTCATTTCCTTCTTTTAGAATAATAACGGAAGATTCTCCGGCCTGTCGGAAAGCCTTGATAAATTCCTTCATCGAAATTGAAATTGACGTAGACTTTTCCTTTGGGCCATAGAAAACAGCTGGAAGCTTGCCTGCTTTTCGCAAGTCTTCAACCGATGTCTTTATATCTCTCTTCTCCGCGCTTAAGGTAATCATAGGAGGTTACTTTAATACAACTGGCCAAAAAAATCAATAGCCGACAAGATTTCTTGGCCTTGAACCTTCTAAAGCATCGATTATATTAGAAGTAGAAATAACAGCCATATCATGCCTTGCCTCCTCGGTTCCCGAAGCAATATGAGGCGTTAAAACAACATTTGGCAATTCTACTAGACCATTAGCTAGCTCTGGCTCAAATTCAAATACATCTAGACCAGCTCCTCTTATTACCCCATTTCGCAACGCATCAACGAGAGCATTTTCATCTACAACGGGACCTCGAGCGGTGTTTATGAGGTATGCTGTCGGTTTCATTATCTTTAGTCGTTCTGTGTTGATGAGGTGATGGGTAGAATCAAGAAGGGGTACATGCAATGACACCACATCTGAAATCTTCAAAACTTCCTCCACAGTCTGGTAAAAAATTGCCTGAAGATCTTTTTCCAAATTTTCATTTCTGACGACATCGTAATAGGCAATATTCATTCCAAAGCCGTGCCGTCCACGATGAGCCACATCAGCCCCGATCTTGCCGGTACCGATAATTCCCAAAGTCTTTCCGGCCAATTTAGAACCGTGGAGAAGCATGGGATCCCAACCATGGAACTTTCTATTTCTCATATATGAATCGCCTTCCACAATCCTGCAGGTTAAAGAGAGGATGAGAGCCCAAGTATGTTCTGCCACTCTGTCTGCACCTCCGCCCGGGGTATTAGTGACAAATATATTTCTTTTCTTGGCTTCCTCTACATTTATATTATTAAATCCAATGGCATAATTGGCATATATCTTTACACTAGGCGCCGCATCCATTACTTCCGCATCAATATTGTCAGTCAGGAGAGTTAACACAGCATCGTACTGCTTAGCCTTCAATGCACCTATCAATTCCACTTTAGTCAAGGGACGCTCTTCAGAACTTATATCTACTTCGTATCCTTTTTCTTTCAGCAAATTTATTCCGGCTTCCGGTATTTTTCTCGTAATAAAAACTTTTTTCATATTTTATTGAAAATTTTTAATTTCTCTTCGACAACTTTCTGCATAGCATTCCTGGCGCCTTTTAGGTATTTATATGGAGACAATTCATCTGGGTTTTCTTGCAATGATTTCATCAGGCCGGATCGATAGGCTACCCGAAGTTCCGTGTTGATATGGACAATCGCGACACCGGCTTCTATGGAATGCACAATATCCTCTCTTGAATTCCCCGAAGCTCCATGGAGGACGAGCGGCAGACCGATAGATGTATAAATTTCCTTGACTCGAGAAATATTCAGAGCAGGTTCTCCGCCTTTCACCATCCCATGGACATTCCCGACTGCAGGAGCCAGGAGATCCACTTTTGTAAGCTCGACGAAACTTTTGGCCTCCTCCGGTGTTGTCATTTTTCCAACTCCATCAGGCACAGACTCCAGCAGTTTGGATGATTTTCCTATAAATCCTATTTCTCCCTCAAAAAAAATATTGGGATTTTTTGATTTCGCATATTCCAGGCACTTTTTTGTCATGTCTACGTTTTCTTGAAATGAAAGTTCACTGCCGTCATATATGACCATGTCAAAACCAGCGTCTACGGCTTCGGTAATTTTTTCAAATGAATATGTATGATCAGCATTCAGAAAAACGGGCTGTCTAGTTCGTTCCCTGTAGCTCTTCACGACCGACGCGATCTCACGCGTACCTATGAATTCTCTCTCCCCTTCGGAAACACCGATGATCACCGGAACATTCAATTCTTTTGCCGCCATGACCACAGCCCAGAAACCTTCCATATTTGAAATATTAAAATGTCCGATCGCCTTCCCAGCCATTCGCGCTTCCCTTATGCACTCCGACAAGCTCTTTGTGTTATTTTCCATGCTATAATTTTACCATATGTTTCATAAATCTATAGACTTCCTGTCAATTGGAGACATTACCACCGATGCTTTCATAAAAATAAAGGAGGCGAGCGTGCACTGCGCGATCGATACAAATAAATGCGAGATAACAATGAGCTTCGGTGATAAGGTACCCTTCGAATACGTAAAGGTCATCAAGGCCGTCGGCAATTCCGCCAATGCCGCGGTTTGCGCTTCGCGCCTCGGACTTCGATCCGCTTTTGCTACAAATATTGGAGATGATGAGAATGGCCATGAATGTCTAGCTGTGCTAAAGAAAGAACAAATAAATACCAGTTACATCCACAAGCATCATGGCATGCCTACAAATTATCATTTTGCGCTTTGGTATGATGTGGATAGGACTATTCTGGTGAATCATATTGAGTATGATTATAAGTTTCCAAGAATCTCTCCTGCTCCAAACTGGGTATATTTGAGCTCGCTTGCTTCAAATTCTCTCCAGTATCATAAAGAAGTCGGCCAATTTTTAAAGGATAATCCGAAAATAAAGTTGGCTTTCCAGCCGGGTACATTTCAGATGAGACTCGGAATAAAACAACTGGAAGATATATACAAAAGAACAGAAGGTTTTGTGGTAAATGTGGAAGAGGCCCAAAGAATACTTGCGACAGAATCAAGAGACATCAAAATACTTTTGGCCGAGCTTCATGCGCATGGTCCGAAGATTGTTTTGATAACGGATGGCCCAAAAGGAGCGTATATGCTCGATGGTGATCATTTCTATTTTATGCCGATCTATCCCGATCCCAAGCCTCCAGTCGAACGCACAGGCTGCGGAGATTCTTTCGCTTCGACTTTTGTTTCTGCTTTACAAATGGGCAAGTCTCCCTTGGAAGCATTGGTCTGGGCACCGGTCAATCCAATGTCAGTTATTCAATATGTAGGCGCGCAAGAAGGTTTACTTACAATGGAACAGTTACAGTGGTTTTTGAGCAGGGCACCGGAGGATTATAAACCTAGGGAAATATAACGTTCCTTAAAGCCCTCAAAATCCCCCTCCAAAATCGCCCGCCTTGCTCTTTTCACAAGATTCACAATGTAATAAAGATTATGTATAGATAAAAGCGTAGCGCCGAGAATTTCCTTTGCGCGGAAAAGATGAGAAATGTATGCCCTCGAATATTGAGTACATGTGTAGCAGAAACAGTCCGTATCCAATTTATTAAAATCCTCCCTATATTTTTCATTTAAAATATTTATCCGACTATTCCCCACGTATGCCGCCCCATTTCTTGCAATGCGTGTCGGAGCGACACAATCAAATGTATCCATTCCATTTTCAATTCCTAAAATCAGGTCCAGCGGCTCGCCGATTCCCAGCAAATGCCTCGGCTTCCCTTCCGGTAATTCATCTGCCACCCAGCCTACGGCATTATGCATGTCCTCCTTATCAAAAGATCCTCCGATTCCAAAGCCGTCAAAATTCATAGCTCCGATTATTTGTGCGCTCTCTTTTCTCAAATCCTGATGCCTTCCACCCTGCACGATTCCAAAAATGGACTGATGCGGGCTTTTATTTTTCTCGTGATAATCCAAAGACCTTTGAGCCCATCTATGGGTACGGTCCATTGCTTCCTTCTGATATTCGTATGGAGCATGAGGTGATGTGCATTCGTCAAAAGCAAAAAGAATGTCAGCTCTGATATTGTGCTGTATCTCCATTGATCTTTCTGGTGTGAAGCGGTGCGAACTGCCGTCAATTATGGATTTGAATGTAACGCCATCCTCATCTACTTTTGCTAGAGCATTGTGCACACTGGTATTTTCCTCAATTTCCTCATTTTTTTCTTTTGCAATTTTGCCCACCTTATTACCAAATGCCGCACCAAGCGAGAAAGCTTGGAAGCCTCCGGAATCTGTGAAAGTCGGACCATTCCAATTCATAAATTTATGCAGACCACCGGCTTTCTTAAGCGCTTCCTCTCCAGGCTGGAGATATAGATGATATGTATTTGCCAGGACAGCTTGAGCTCCGAGAGAAGAAACTTGTTCGGGTGTTAGTGACTTGACCGTAGCCTTTGTACCCACGACGATAAAAGCGGGAGTTTCTATCTTTCCGTGCTCTGTTTCTATTATCCCAGCCCTTCCGCGCCCATTAGCCAGCTTCTTTTCTATTTTGAATGAAAGGCTCATACAGACATACTATACCTTATGTTATAATCTAACAATATGAAAGGACATCTCAAGCTAACCAAACGCACTATCAACGAGAATATTCAAAATCACATAGAGGAGATCAGTAGAGAATTCCGCAGTGGGTTTGAGGAGTTGAAAAAATACCCGAAGTCGGTCACCATCTTCGGATCATCGCACACTTCCCCAGCCAGCCCTTACTATCACAAGGCGCAGGAGCTTGCTTTTCGCATCGTGAAAGAGCTCGACTACAGCATCATCACTGGAGGAGGGCCGGGCATAATGGCTGCTGCCAATCTAGGAGCGCAGGAAGCCCAAGGAAATTCTGTGGGTTTCACCATCGAACTTCCGCATGAACAGCATACAAATCCATACACAACATCTACAGTGAATTCTAATTATTTCTTCACGCGGAAAACAATGCTGACCTTCGCTGCTGAAGCTTATGTATTTTTTCCAGGAGGCTACGGAACTTTTGACGAATTTTTCAGCATCCTCACGTTGATACAGACGCAAAAGATACCTGTAGTTCCGGTGGTCCTTGTGGGAAAAGAATTTTGGACATCGCTCAAAACTTTTATGTCAGCTCAAATGCTGGAAAAACATAATGCCATTTCGCATCATGACTTGGAACTATTTACAATCACCGACGATATGGATAAAGTCCTGCAGATCATAAAATCCGCTCCAATTTCCAAGTGGTGGGAAAAGTATGATTAGCAAAAAACGCCACTCTTTCGAGCGACGTTTTTTGTTAGTTTGACGAGTCTGTATTACCAGTTTCCGCGTCCTGCGTCTCGAGAATTGCTTCTTGGCGCACGTGGCTCCATAGGACGAGCCTCATTGACCGTAAGAGTTCTTCCTTCGAGCTCCTTGCCATTGAACATTTCAATAGCCTTGTCTGCGTCAGCGTCATTTGACATCTGGACGAATCCGAAGCCTTTTGATCGGCCTGTCATCTTGTCCATGATAATGCTTGCTGACTCAACTGCTCCAGCCTGGGCGAAGTGACTCTTTAGAGTATCTTCGCTTGTGCTGTAAGAAATACCTCCTACATATAGCTTCTTTGCCATTTTTCTTTTATAACCTCGTCTTTAAATATAAACGTAAGCGACTAGGAAAACTTACCCTGGAAGTATACAGGAAAGAAGGAAAATGTCAACCAGCGTGCATTTCGAGCTGTTTGAGTCTCTCCAAAGCTATCTTAAAAAAATAAATCCAATGGTCGTTATCCTTATTCTGATTCCTAGATTGGAAATCATTCAGGACCTCATCTGCGGTCGCCCAGGCTAATTCAAACTTTTCATGCTCCTCAAGCTTAACTGCTTTTAATTTTCTGCTATTTAGGATAATCAGAAGGCAGGTTGCGTGAGCAACCCTATTTACCTTACGTAATGTATTGTAATAGTGTGTAATCGCCTTTCCAATTTTCTCCACATGACTGAAATCATAAAGCCCGCTCTCCTCTGTAACTTCCCGGACTATTCCCGCTTGCATATCTTCCGAAAGATCTACTCCGCCAGAAAATAGGCAAAAGGATCCATTTTCATGCTTTTTTCCTACAGCAAATTTTCTAGTCTCAGGATCAAAAATAATTCCACATCCACCATCCCTGCGCTCTTCATTCTCCCTTTTTATACCAAACTCAAGAATTGTCTCGGTGACCATAAAGCAATTGTATCACACCGTAAAGTTTATTTTATAACAACTGGTATTTCCAAAGCATCATCATGTTCAGGTAGTCCAGATGGATTATCTTTCCTTAGTATCAGAGTACCTTTCTTGCTATAGGTAGTCGCGGTGGAAGTAGAATTGAAATGTAATACCGCCTTGAACGGCACAAATTCCGATGTCATCCATTCTCCCTGCGCAGTCGCAATTCCCTGTCCGATTATCAAACCATCCCAATTAGTAATCATGACAGGAAAACTAGCTTCAAAAAACCAGTTGCCTCTGGCTTCACCTGTAATTGTTAAAGGACTGGATACTGTCTGATTGGGCCGAGGAGATGTCAGACGGATCATATCCGTTTTTTCCATCTCATTTCCTATATTCTCTACAAACAATTTTCCATCCGCACGACACTGCCTTGGATAACTTTCCATAGCCGGGTTTCCTGCTGCAATGCATTCTTCAAAAGTTGTCACAACCATTGCCACCTTTGGAGAACGCCAAAAGTAAAGATATACGGCTAGTATAACAGCGAGTAGAATAATTATTATCATGGATGTTTTGTTCATGTTTTAAATTATATCAAATTTTGGCCAGACTTTGCGATCTGGCCAAATCTCATTTTTTCTTTTTATTTTTCCTCCTTTTATTTTTATCAGTCACTGTTAAATCTACTGGATTTCGTGGACCAATGGCATTGCGAATAAAAAGCTTGCCAATAGTCATTGCGGCCGAATCAATAATTCTGGATACTCTTGCACTATGTTCTGAGCTATTGCGTTCATTCATGGATAATCGCAGTCTGGACTAAGATGACGAAGTAGAGAGAATGCAATTACAGTGCATTATTACGCACCCACTATCACTTTGAATCCCCCATATGCCATTCTCCTCGTATCAAAAGGCATCTGCAGATCCTTATGCTTCTCCGCGTACTCTGACATTTCGGCCATCACTTTTTTATTGACCTGATCGCGATGAGCGCGGGATTTGTATGTAATGAACGAGAACCATACGGTCTCTCCTTTCTTTAATTTAGTCAGTTTTGGAAAAGTCAGAGCAATCATTTCTCCCATATTCGGACCCATATCCTCTCCAATGCATTCCTTGTAATCTAAAGCTCCGTGCTTTTTCCAAACTTTGGCGGCACTCAAAGCCATCTTCTTATATACCGCGGTTTTATCCGTAGGGACTACCAGGACGAATCCGTCAACATATTTCGCTTTGTTTTTTGGCATAGTGATTTAGACGAGTATTGTCATAATATATTTCATTGTACTAAACAATTGGCCTTCTGTCCCTTTTCTTGATATAGTTCCACCAGACAGTTCAACTGATTCGTTCACGAATCACAAAAAAGGATCTATGAAAACCGAACCCATCTGTTTAATAATTCCTCCATCTGTTTTTTTGATGGATGAAAGAGTAACTCCTTCCGGAGGTATTCTAACTATTGCAGCAGTGCTTGAACAGGCAGGTGTGCCTGTAGAGGTGCTCGATCTGTCTGGTTTACAAAACTTTGAGATCGCAGTCTCTGATTATGCAAAAAACAACCCGAAAATCACGACATTTGGCATTACAAGCACGACAGCGCAAATGCCAAAGGCTCATGATGTTGTCAGGGAAATCCGCGCTGTGCGGAGAAATGCAAAGCTGATTCTCGGTGGACCACATGTCACATCTGTCAATACAGCCTTAAGAGGCGAAACAAATCGCGGCGACAAACGTGGCCGGGCGAGAAAGGCTATGGGCCAGCTGTATGAGACCTTTGATGTTCTGGTGGCCGGAGATGGTGAAAAAGCAGTATTCATCGCCCTGGAAGACACTGCGCCAAAGCTCATTGATGCCGATGATGTACACTCGCCTTTCTATCAAAAAAGCTCGGACCTGGAGACACTGCCGTTTCCCGCGAGACACCTCATCGACATTCCCAGTTACATGCTTCTGGTCGATGGTGAGCCTGCGCTTTCCCTCATCGCACAGCTCGGCTGCCCTTTTGGCTGCCGTTTCTGCGGCATGCGAAATTCGCCGAGCTTCCGCATTATTAGAACGCGGAGTGCTGCACGAATTGTTGAGGAAATGGAGCATATGTACAGGACAACCGGTCGCAAAGGCTTTATGTTCCAGGATGACGAGCTAAACGTCAATAAATCCGTTATTGAACTCATGGACAGGATAACCGTCCTGCAGAAAAAACTCGGCGTGCAGTTCACTATTCGAGGTTTCATTAAATCCGAACTATTCACTGACGCACAGGCTCGTGCCATGCATCGGGCCGGATTGCGCTGGATACTTACAGGATTTGAATCTGGTTCACCTGAAATCCTCCAAGTTATAAACAAAAAGGCAACACGCGAACAGAATACTGAATGCGTGGCCATTGCCCACAGGAATGGAATCAAAGTTAAAGCCCTAATGTCCATAGGACATCCGGGAGAAACAAAGGAGACCGTCCTTGCGACGCGCGATTGGCTGCTGGAAGTGAAGCCTGCCGATTTCGACGTAACCGTAATTACACCGTATCCCGGTACACCATATTACGACGAAGCAAAGCCTGTGCAGGGCGAGCTAGGGCTCTGGGTTTATAGCGATCCCAAAACAGGTGCAAAGCTGTATCAGCATGATGTGGACTATTCGCGAATCGCTAATTATTACAAAGGCGATCCGCATGATGGATACCACTCCCATGTCTTTACGGATACGTTGACTCCCACGGACATCGTCAAGATACGCGGAGAAGTCGAGAAAGAAGTTCGACACACGCTTAAAATCCCGTTTTATGCGAGAGCAACAACCTCGCTTAGATACGAGACATCCATGGGACAATTTGGCCGATTGCCTCCCAATATTTGGAAACAAAGCGCCACATTAAGTTAGTGTCCAACACAACATATGTCCATCGAGCACACAAAGCTAGGTGGGCATTTTTTATGACAAGGAGGGAATTTTCTGCTATTGTTAATTAAAAAGAATGAAAAAAATACTTGAAAAGTATATTCCGGAATGGCTTGAACTGTCGCTCATCACCTTCCTTTATACGATAAGCAATATTTGGCTGCTACTCAATCGAGGGATGTACTGGGATGACCAGACCTGGCTTACTTTGCTTAAGCTGAATAAGTGGCAAACATTTTGGATAACACTTGAGCAACAGAAGCAATATGCGCAATATTATGTCATGAAGTTCCTCGCTCTCTCCGGTGATGTTTTTTTAGCAACCAGAGTCCTTGCATTTCTATGCTGGCTTATCTCCGCCTTTGCAATTTATTTGATAATGAAGCGTGTATTTAAGATAGAAACGCTGACCGCATTCCTTGTCACTACGCTATTTGCCCTCTCTCCACTATTCTTTGAGCGTGTAATCTCCTCAATTGTGCTCTATTCTCTCTCTACTGCCCTATTCTTTCTAGGCGCGCTAATATACTGGTTGGTTGCGAATTCAGGAAGGTGGTATATACGATGGTCTGGTATAGCCATCTCTGCAGTATTCTTTTTTATCTCGTTTTTCACAAACTCATTTCTCGTCTTCTTTTATGGATTCGTACTTCTGGCTATTTTCCATGATAGAAGCCTTCTTACCCATTGGCGAACAAAACTGCTGTGGATGCTTCTTTTGCCTATTTTGTTTTGGACAATAAAGGAAACGGGTGGAGATCCCTATGGTCTAACAGCAAATTACAATCAGTTCGTTATTGGCCAGCCGGGGTGGGTATCGAAAATGATTGCCGACCTATGGAGTGGCATTTATTGTGGTCTCATCTGGCCACTCACAGTTCCATGGGCACTGCTCGAGCGCAAAATCTTTGCGATCGTATTTATCATCGCTCTCGCCTGCTCTTGGCTGGCTACTCGACTCGTCGCCGGATCTGGGAAAAGCGAAGACTCCATAGGATATAAGGCTTACCTCTGGTGGGGGGTGGTTATATTCGCATTCGGATTGATTCCCTATGTGCTAGTAGGTAAATCCCCCCATCCCCATGCATTCCAAATGCGCCATGCCATGCTGTTGCCGATAGGAGCATCGCTCATCTATTGGGGCTTACTTGCTCTAATTGTAAAAGAAAAATATCGTGCATTCGTGGTGTCGGTTATTTGCGCCCTCTTTATTACTTGGAGCATATACAATTACTTTACTCTCGACATGGATTGGTACAAGCAGCGCGCCATTATAGCCCGTCTGCAGGAACAGTCGGTACAGCTGACTACTCGGCCAACTCTCATAGTTTTTTATGATGAAATACGCAGGTTCGGGTGGATGAATAGGCCACTTACCTTGAGTGACCATTTTGGCAACATTACAGAAGCTTTAGGAACAACAACTACTGTTGGAATTCCTGTAGAGGAGGAGCAATCGGTTAAAGATATATATGCCCTTCGAGAGTGGATGACGGGTGATCCCACTCCAAAAAATATGCCAAATGTCATTCATCTTTCGATTGTTTCTAAATCGGGGCAGAGAGATCTTGTGACAGTGAAAAACTGGTTGCAAGTAAAGAAAGTTGAATTGTTTGGGACAGAGGAAGAATACAAAAAAACAATCGACGACACATTCGACATACATCTCGTGCCTCGTAGATTGTCAGAAAAGAGCAAGTGGGATATTGAGGTCGAAAAGGAGTACAAATGATAAATGGTGGACCCTACAGGACTCGAACCTGCCA